>NZ_CANMAB010000002.1:0-112742 GCF_947495635.1 uncultured Virgibacillus sp.
GGTGGTCAAGCAGTAGCTATTATTCCATAATAGCTACTAGAGGAAGCGTAAATCTGAGCATTTAGTGATAAGGACTGAGCGAATTTTGCCCGGTTTTTCTTATCTAGGAAATGATAAAATTAGCTCAAGTGGATAAATAGGGGCGTGTTCAGCTCCAGCGCCTAGAAACTAGGGGACTTCACGAATCGAATAACTGTAAGATATGAAAGTAAAAAAGGCCGGCGCGCAAGTTTTTTAACGTATGGGCCAAATACCTGTTTTAACATAATCTTATAGAATATAAAAAATGCTAGCAACAGTTATAAATGATATGAGAAGCGAAGCAAACACATAACAAATCGCTAATTTGTATTCTTTGTTTTGGAGTAGCTTCATTGTTTCATTACCAAATGTTGAAAAGGTGGTATATGCTCCGCAGAATCCTACTCCAAATAGTAGCCACCAGAATTCAGAGATAAACTGGGTTATGTAAAAATGCCATAGTACGGCTAATAACATTGATCCTGTTATATTGGCTATCCATGTACCTATTAAACGTCTCGTAGTAAATAATGAAATCTGGTAACGTGCAATACTTCCTATAAATCCTCCTAGGGCAACTAATAGAAAATTCATACATTTCCCCTCTTTCTTCCAGTCAATGAGCTTTTAAACCCTAGGAAACAAAAGAAAAGACCACCAAGAACACTAATTATACAATAAAGAACAGCTAATAGCTGACTTTTATTCCATAGCTCTATGGTTTCCACTGAAAATGTAGAAAACGTCGTAAAGGAGCCTATTAAACCAACGCTTAATGACGCAAACATTGGAGGAGATAGAATTTTTTTCACTTTATCATTATGTAAGATATAGCTTAATATAAAGCATCCCATTAAATTTACACATAAAGTAGCAAAGGGAAACCCCTCTGCTATTATAATTAATGATATTAAGTAGCGAAACAAAGATCCCACTACGCCACCTAATCCAATTGCTAGGGAGTTCTTTACGTTAACGCTAGCTTGCATCCTGGACACCTTCCATAAATTTCAAACTTATGTCCTTCGATTGCATAGTCGGCTAAAGCTTGTTCCACTTCATCCATTGGACAAACTTTGATTTCCTTTGTTTTACCACAATCTTTACAAATAAAATGATGGTGGTGATGATGTGTGCAATTTATACGAAAATGTTTTTCACCATTTAATTCCGTCGTTTCTAGTATACCTATTTCATTATATAAATGGAGATTTCGATAAACTGTATCAAAGCTAATACCGTCATAGCTTGATTCTAAATACTGAATTAGATCTTTTGCTGTACGGTAGCCGTCTGCATCAGCGAAAAAGGATAGTATTTCTTTTCGTTTACCGGTTGTTTTATATCCTTTTTCCTTTAAAAGTTCGATAGCTTCATTAATATCCATTCAGCATCCCTCACTTTTTTATTGTATGTTTGAATCGCTTTATAAATATAGAAAGTAATAAAATAATAATGGAGACCATTACAATGGTTCCACCTGGAGGTATACTTAAATAATATCCAGATATTAATCCTATAATAACAGCTAGTTCACCAAATACAATAGATAAAAGTAACATTTGCTTAAATCCTTTTGCTAAACGCATACTTGCTGCTACTGGTAACGTCATTAGTGCAGAGACGAGTAAAACACCAACAATGCGGATGGATGCAGCAATGACAAGTGCTGTTAAAACGATAAAGAGCAGATGAATAGATTTAGCATGTAGACCTGATATTGTTGCGTGTTCTTCATCAAATGATAGGGTAAACAACTCTTTAAAAAACAAAGCAATTACAATCATTATAAACGCGGATATTCCAGCAATGGTATATAAATCATTTTTACTCACAGCAGAAACAGAACCAAATAAATAATTAAACAACTCGGTGTTAAAGCCGTCAGCAAGAGAAATGAAAATAACACTTAGACCAACACCACCGGAGAGAATAATTGGAATTGCTATTTCTTGATAGGCTTTATAAACACCTCTAAGCTTTTCTATAAAGATTGATCCAAAAACAGAGAAAGCCATCCCACTATACAAAGGACTTAGCATGATAGCAAATTTCTTTTCTAATAAAAGACCAAATGCTATCCCTGCTAGTGTAACATGAGATAATGCATCAGCTATTAAAGAAAGTCGTCTTACTACAATAAAAGTACCTAGTAATGGGGCAATAATGCCTATTAGTAGTCCTGTTAAAAATGTATGTCGTAAAAAATCAAATTCTAAAAAGTCGGCAATCATACTTCTTCCTCCAAAGGTTAATGATCGTGTGTAATGATATTTACATGATGGCCATGTAGACGAGATAAATCTGTATCTGTTAAAGCTTGATATTCTTCTGGATTCCCATGGAAATGCAGGGTTTTATTCAAACATACTATTTCAGTGGCATGCTTAGTCATGGTTCCTGTATCATGTGTAACCATTAACATGGTAATCTTTTTCTGACTATTTAATTGATATAATAATTCGTAAAATCGCTGCACATTTTCTTTATCGACGCCAACAGTTGGTTCATCAAGAATTAATAATTCAGGATCATTTACGAGTGCTCTAGCGATAAAAATACGTTGCTGTTGGCCACCGGACAGGTTGCCAATATTTTCATGTGTGTATGCTCCCATGCCAACCTGTGCAATCGCATCGATTATTTTTGCTTTGTGCTTTCTAGTAAAGAATTTAAAATACCCGACTTTTGCAGTCAAGCCCATAGATACTACTTCAAACACGGTAGCAGGAAAACCTTTATTAAAGGAATTGGCTTTTTGTGAAACAAAGCCAATTTTATTCCAATCTGAAAAGTGTTCTAGTGATTGACCAAAAAGCTCAACGGAACCTGTATCTGGTTTTTGCAGGCCAAGAATGATCTTGATTAACGTTGTTTTCCCCCCACCATTAGGTCCGATTAGGCCCATAAACGAACCACGCGGAATAGCAAAATTGATATGATCGAGTACTTTTTTATTCTCATATGAAAAGTCAATGTCTTTCATTGTAACAATAGTCTCTGCCATATATTTACTCCTTTCCGAAATTCAACGAATGAGGCGCATGCTAAAAACGGCTCATTTCGTTACTGTATCTAGTGTTTGTAAATTTTGTCTCATTAATGACAGATAATCCTCTTTATTCGCTACATCCTCTTCCGTTAACACAGCTAAGTTATGAATGGTTACCGCTTCTGCTCCGATATGTTCTTGTATAATTTTAGATACTCGGTTGGAGGTATTTTGTTCAAAAATTAAATAATCAAGTTGATACTCATTTGCTTGTTCAATAATTTTTGTTAACTCCTTTTGGGATGGCTCACTGCTCGATGACAAACCATTAATGGAAATTTGTTCAAGGCCATAACGATCCTCCCAATACCCATACGCTGCATGAGAAACTAATATATGCTTATTCTCTTTATTAGTTAGTACCTGTTTAAACGCATTGTCCAATTCATGTAGCTGAGATTCGAGGTTTGCAAAGTTCGTTTCATACAATTTTTGTTTATCTGGA
Organism: uncultured Virgibacillus sp.; assembly: GCF_947495635.1. Classification (NCBI taxonomy): domain Bacteria; kingdom Bacillati; phylum Bacillota; class Bacilli; order Caryophanales; family Bacillaceae; genus Virgibacillus; species uncultured Virgibacillus sp. The sequence goes on from NZ_CANMAB010000002.1 coordinate 3,519, forward strand.
TTTAATGTAATGAGTTCATCTTTAATTAATTCGGCTAATTGCACCATTCGTAAAGGGTCTAACCAAATGTGAGGATCATGATCACCGTGATCGTGTCCGTCATGTGAGTGATCAGCATGTTTTTCATTATGGCTACTGTGCTCACCATCCACTTCAGTATGAAATAATGATTCCTGTTCTCCTAGTTCAATAAGGGCTACGTCTTCTGCAGAGAGCGCATCGGCTGCACTTTCAGCAAAACCCTCCATACCAGCGCCAAGGTAAATAAATGCGTTACTCTTTGCAATTTCCGTAATATCCTTGGAGGTGGGCTCATACGTGTGGGCATCTATTCCAGCAGGATAAACGGATTGAACATCAGCCGTATCTCCAGCTATTTGTTCAACAGCAAATTGAATGGGGTAGATTGAAGTATAGATGGTCAAATCCCCATTCTTCTTCGTAGATGCTTTATTAGAGGAACATCCAGTAAAGATGATTCCTACTATAATAATAGAAATAAGAACGATGTAAGACTTTTTCACGTTTTTGTTCCTCCCTGTTCAAATGTCTTCCATTATATTACCGTAATCATTACGAAATGTAAATAGGAATGATTACGATTGATTTAGCTGATTAGTAGTCCTTTCGAAATAATTTCGATATGAATGAATTATAGTAGGAAAAAATCATTTAAAAATGCTAAAATAACTTTATAATAAATGAGTAGAAAGAAAAATTAAATTTTTTAAAATATAGGGGGCGTGTAAGTGGAACAGCTAATGCGCAGCTTCTTCTTATTCTTATCAAAAAATAAATCGTTAACGAAATTAGCCAAAAGGTATGGTTTTAAATTTGGAGCTGGAAGATTTGTAGCTGGTGAAACCATTGAGCAGGCATCTCGAAAAATAAAGGGAATGAATGCAGCTGGATTTGTAGTAACGGTGGATCATTTAGGTGAATTTATTGATAATGAACAAGAAGCTAGAGAGTCTGCTAAGGAATGTGTCCACGCCATAACAGTGTTAGCTAAGGAAGAATTAAATGCTGAACTATCACTGAAGCTTACTTCAATTGGATTAGATATATCCAGAGAACTTGTCATGCAGAACATGCGAATGATTTTAGATGTGGCTAAACAGCATCAAGTTAACGTTACTATTGATATGGAGGATTTTGAACGGACTGAACAAACGTTACATATATTTAAAGAGCTTCGAAATGAATATAGTAATATTGGAACTGTACTACAGGCTTATTTATATCGAGTAGAAGCGGATATTGAAGAGTTAACCGCCTTTGATCCATACTTACGACTTGTGAAAGGAGCATATAAGGAGTCACATGAAGTAGCATTTCCAGAGAAAAAAGATGTTGACGAAAATTATAGGAAGATTATTAAATTAAACTTGCTTCAAGGCAATTATACTGCAATAGCAACCCATGACGAAGCTATTATTAACTATGTAAAACAATTAGAGCTAGAGTATCGTATTCCAAAAGAGCGCTTCGAATTCCAAATGCTTTATGGAATTCGGATTGATTTGCAAAAGGAGCTTTTAAACGAAGGATATACGATGCGTGTCTATGTCCCTTATGGAAGGGATTGGTATGGTTATAACATGCGACGACTTGCTGAACGTCCAGCAAATGTTATGTTTGTATTGAAAGGAATCGTAAATAAGAAATAGGATTGATATTGTCTTCATAATATTTACCTAGCATCATTAATTTACTTATATTAAAGCAGTACGGATACAGTTGATAAGTGCCAAACAAGTGAACATAACACTTGCTTTATCGATGCATATAACTGGCAGGAAGTACGTATAGTAGCTAAAGGCTTTCATTTAAGAAACCAAATAAGGAAATGATGAGGAGAGTAGCAACAACCGTGGTACGTGATAAAAAATTTTATAAATGGATTGCGAAAAATCTGTAAATACTTTATAGTTATAGATAAGTGGATAGGAAACTATCTTTTATTTTTCGAAATAAAATGAATGAGTATTCATTCAAAAAGAGATTGGGGGATAAAGTATGAAGCAATCAATCAGGCGTGCAGCTGTTTTAGGGTCTGGTGTTATGGGATCTGGAATTGCTGCTCACTTGGCTAATGTTGGAATTCCTACATTAATGCTTGATATTGCACCAAAACAATTAACGAAAGATGAAGAACAAAAAGGTCTTACCTTGGATGATCGTGTTGTTCGGAATAGAATTGCAGCACAAAGTAAGCAAGCACTTCTAAAGCAGAAGCCATCACCACTTACTACGAGGCAGAGCCTCGACTTAATTGAAATTGGGAATATGGATGATGATATGGAGAGGCTTGCAGAGGTAGACTGGATTATTGAAGTTGTAGTTGAAAATCTGGACGTTAAGAAGAAAGTATTTGCAAATGTAGATAAATATCGAAAACAAGGTACGATTGTTACTTCGAACACTTCGGGTATATCCATTGAAGCAATGGCAAGTGATTGTTCAGTAGATTTTCGAAAGCACTTTTTAGGAACACATTTTTTTAATCCACCACGCTATTTAAAGTTATTAGAAGTAATACCTACGAAGGATACCGATCCAGAAGTATTAGCATTTATGAAAGCGTTTGGAGAGAATGTGTTAGGTAAAGGAGTAGTGGAAGCAAAGGATACGCCTAATTTTATCGCTAACCGTATTGGCACCTATGGGTTGTTAGTAACGGTTCGTGAAATGCTAAGAGGAGGCTATAGTGTAGGAGAAGTGGATTCTGTTACAGGGCCAATGATTGGGCGACCGAAAAGTGCAACATTTCGAACCCTTGATGTCGTGGGGCTGGATACCTTCATTCATGTAGCGAAAAATGTTTATGACCAAGTTGAAGGTAAAGAGAAGGAAATATTTGATATACCTAACTTTGTCATGGAAATGAAGGAAAAAGGCTGGCTAGGTGCTAAGTCTGGTCAAGGATTCTTCTTTAAGAAAAAAGATAAAAGTGGCAGTACAATTTATGAATTAAATCCAGAAACACTAGAATATGAGAATCGCAAAAAACTTAAAACAGCTGCTACTGAAATGGCGAAGCAGGAAAAAGGGTCTCGTCGGAAATTGAAAACGCTTATATCGAATAAAGGAGATCGTGCAGGTGATCTCGTATGGTCCATTCTGAAGCCGGTTTTCATTTATTCTGCAGAGCTTACTGGAGAGATTGCAGATGATATTGTAGCAGTCGATGAGGCTATGAAATGGGGATTCGGATGGGAAATAGGACCATTCGAAACATGGGATGCAATTGGTTTGCGAAAATCAGTGGAGCGAATGCAGGCTGAAGGCGAACGTGTTCCTGAATGGGTATTACAATTATTAGCAGATGGAAATGAATCATTCTATAAAACAGATAATGGCAATGTTTATTATTATGACGAAGGTACGTATAAACAACAGAAGTTTAATAAAAAGGAAATTAATCTAAAGCGATTAAAAGATGTGAATGGCATCATAAAAAAGAATGTCGGAGCTAGTTTTATAGATCTTGGAGATGGAGTAGCGGGATTAGAGTTCCATTCACAAAGTAATGCTATAGGCCTTGATATTATCCAAATGGTTAATTATGCACTGGAAGAGGTTAGTAAGAATTATGAAGGACTAGTTATTGGGAATCAAGGGAAAAATTTCTGTGTTGGAGCTAACTTAGGAATGATGCTGATGGAAGCACAAGACGATAATTTCTTTGAACTGGATATGGTTATTCGTCAATTTCAAAATATGGCAATGGCCATCAAGTATGCTGATAAACCAGTAGTAACTGCTCCGTTTAATATGACACTTGGTGGCGGTGCAGAAGTATCTCTACCAGCTGCATCCATACAAGCATCAGCTGAAACCTATATGGGGCTAGTTGAGTTTGGAGTTGGGTTAATACCAGGTGGCGGAGGAACAAAGGAGCTATATCTGAAGCAACTTCGAAATATGCCTAAAGGGATTCATTTCGACTTAACAAAAGTGGCAAATGACGTATTTGAAAAAGTTGCTATGGCTAAAGTATCAACTTCGGCTGCCGAAGCTCGTGATAATGGCTACTTGGATCAAAGAGACAAAATTAGTGTTAATCCTGATCACCTTTTATATGATGCGAAGGAAAATGTGTTAGCTCTTGCGAAGTCTGGTTACCGAGCACCAATACGTGAAAAGATTCCGGTTGTAGGTGATCCTGGCTATGCAGCAATGCTTTTGGGAGTTAAGTCATTACAGCTCAGTGGGTATGCATCAGAACATGATGTTAAGATTGCAGAAAAGCTAGCATATGTTTTATCTGGTGGAAGGATCAAAGAAGGAACAAAGATTGATGAGCAGGTCATGCTTGATCTAGAAAGAGAAGCATTTTTAAGTTTAATCGGAGAGCCTAAAACACAACAACGGATGCAGCACATGCTAGTAAAAGGGAAACCATTACGTAATTAATGAAAAAGGGGGAAACATTGTGAAGGAAGCAGTCATTGTTGCAGGTGCAAGGACCCCTGTAGGAAAAGCAAAAAAAGGATCGCTTGCCAATTCTAGACCGGATGATTTGGCAGCGATAACAATAAAGGAAACCTTAAAACGAGCAGGGGATTACGATGGAAATATCGATGATGTCATAATTGGCTGTGCAATGCCTGAAGCAGAACAGGGAATGAATATGGCGCGTAATATCGCTGGGCTTGCAGGCCTGAAGCATGACGTACCAGGGATTACAATTAATCGCTACTGTTCCTCGGGATTACAAAGTATAGCGTATGCAGCTGAACGAATTATGGTAGGTGCTAGTGACACGATAATAGCTGGTGGAGCAGAATCAATGAGTCTAATCCCGATGGCCGGCCATGTCATTAAGCCTAATTCAAAGCTTGTTCAGGATGCACCGGGTTACTATATGGGAATGGGCCATACAGCCGAAGAAGTAGCAAATCGTTTCAACATCTCCAGAGAAGATCAGGATGCGTTTGCTGTTCGTAGTCATGAGCGTGCAGGGAAAGCGCTAAAAGAAGGAAAGTTTAAGGATGAAATTGTTCCAGTAGAAGTTATTCACCGTTTTATTAACGCCAAGCATAAGCCAGAAGAAAAGCAAATAACGTTTTCAATGGATGAAGGTGTGCGTGAAGGAACTTCAATGGATATTCTAAATAAATTGAAGCCAGCTTTTCATGTGCAGGGAACCGTTACAGCAGGCAATTCATCACAAATGAGTGATGGTGCAGCATCAGTACTTGTAATGGACCGTGAGAAAGCGGAAGCAGAAGGATTAAAACCCATTGTTAAATTTCGATCATTTGCAGTAGCTGGAGTAGAGCCGGAAATTATGGGGGTAGGTCCAGTAAAAGCCATTCCTAAAGCATTAAAAATTGCTGGACTTGAATTATCTGATATTGGTTTATTTGAGTTAAATGAAGCATTTGCTTCACAGTCAGTTCGAGTAATTGAAGCATTGGGTTTAGATATCGATAAAGTGAATGTAAACGGTGGAGCGATTGCTTTAGGGCATCCACTAGGAATGACTGGTACAAAGCTAACGTTAAGTTTAATGCATGAAATGAAGAGACAGCAAATACAATATGGAGTTGTAACGATGTGTATAGGTGGCGGAATGGGAGCCGCTGGAGTATTTGAACTAATTTGAACTACTCGATGACTAGGAAACGATTAATTTAAGATAATCACATCGGTATTTCAGAAAAAATAAAGAAGGGATAGATGAAAATGAGTGAAACGAAGGAGAAGGTGTTTAAAGGTGGCGGTTTTTTAGTAGAAGATTTATCGAGTGATGATGTAATAACACCGGAAGATTTTACAGAAGAACATAAGATGATTGCAAAAACGACAGAAGAATTCGTATCCGGTGAAGTCCTTCCGAAATTAGAGAATTTGGAGAATCATGAGTTTGAACATTCCGTGGATTTATTAAAGAAAGCAGGAGAATTAGGATTACTTGGAGCCGATGTTCCGGAAGAGTATGGCGGGTTAGGATTAGATAAAATTAGTTCGTCACTAATTACAGAGAAATTTTCACGCGCTGGTGGTTTTTCTGTAACACATGGTGCCCATGTCGGCATCGGTTCTTTACCAATTGTTTTCTTTGGAAACGAACAACAAAAACAAACCTATTTACCTAAACTGGCAACTGGAGAATTGTTAGCTGCATATGCATTGACAGAGCCTAGCTCTGGTTCCGATGCGCTCGGTGCAAAAACAACAGCAAAATTAAATGAAGCCGGAACACACTATATACTAAATGGTGAAAAGCAATGGATCACCAATTCAGCCTTTGCAGATGTATTTGTTGTATACGCAAAAATTGATGGTGAGCACTTTTCAGCGTTTATTGTGGAAAGGGACTTTCCAGGTGTATCTACCGGACCGGAAGAAAAGAAAATGGGGATAAAGAGTTCCTCTACGCGTACATTAATCTTGGAAGATGCTGAAGTTCCAGTAGAAAATTTATTAGGAGAAAAGGGACGTGGCCATATTATAGCGTTCAATATTTTAAATGTAGGGCGTTATAAGCTAGCTATTGGCGGAGTTGGTGGTTCAAAGCGAGCGCTGGAATTAGCTGTAAAATATGTGAATGAGCGTAAGCAATTTAATACACCAATCTCCAGCTTCTCTTTAACACAAGAAAAACTAGCTACGATTGCTGCAGAGACGTATGCGAATGAAAGCTCTGTTTACCGAACCGTCGGATTGTTCGAACAGCGTATGGGAGCTTTAACACAAGAACAATTAAATGATGGTAGAGAAGTGGCACGAGCTATTGCAGAGTATCAGATTGAATGTTCCATGAATAAATATACGTGTACGGAATTACTAGATTATGCGGCAGATGAAGCAGTTCAAATGCATGGTGGATATGGATTTATGCAAGAATATGAAGTGGAACGTATCTATCGTGACTCGCGAATAAATCGTATTTTTGAGGGAACTAACGAAATTAATCGTTTACTCGTTCCAGGCACATTATTGAAAAAGGCGATGAAAGGCGAGCTACCACTTCTTCAAAAAGCACAGGCACTCCAAGAAGAGCTGATGATGCTTATGCCGGAAGAGGTAGGTACTGAAACACTTGAGCAAGAAAAGCATCTACTGAAAAATGCGAAGAAAATTGTCTTACTTGGTGCAGGGCTTGCAGCTCAAAAATATATGCAAAAAATAGAAAAAGAACAAGAAATATTAGTGAATTTAGCAGATATGGTAGCTGAGGTTTACAATATGGAAGCTGCTATTCTACGTACTGAAAAGGCAATTAAAAAAGATGGAGAAGCAAAGCATAAACAAAAGCTACTCTATACGCAAGTATTCGTACAAGAAGCATTTAATCGTATAGAAGCTGATGCAAAAGAAACATTAATTGCTGTAGAAGAAGGAGATACACTAAGAATGATGTTATCTTCATTACGGAAGCTAACTCGCCATACGCCTACAAATGTAATTGCCAAGAAACGAGAAATAGCAAAGCAAATTATTAAAGAAGAAAAATATGTGTTGTAATATCATGCTGAGACAACAGCCCATTAAATGAACGAAACATCGAGACTAAGACAAAAGAATGAAGAAACAATTAAAAACGAACGATGTGGTACCACCCCCCTGAAGTTAGAGTGAAAAACTAATTTCAGGGGGGTTTGTGGCTAAATATAGTGAAGAATATAAAGTGAAGGTTGTGAACTACTAAGGCTAGAGAATGCCTACTTAAAAAAGCTAAAAGCTTTTCGGGAGAATCCGAATGCCTTCTACGAAAAGCACAGGCAAAGGTGGCATTCGAACTCAAAGAAGAAGGATTCCGATTAAAAGATATTTTTCCTATTGTGGGTATTCCTGAAGCAACCTATCACTATCATGTGAAAACATGTAAGAAGGCACATATACTTAAGAAATCTTCCGGCATTATCTTCTTCAATCGTTGTACAAAACCTGATTCTCGAGCAACATTGCGAAGTTCAGAAATAGATAAAATATCGTGCACACTCTTTACAAACGAGTCAAAATGATATTGCTTAGCCATACGTAATCCCTCCAAATTATTCCATTTATAATGTCAGAATAACGAATAACTTTTTGGTTTTTAAAATATCCTGCTTAACTTGACGGCTATGTGCTGTGCCCGCGGAAAGAGCGTATAGTTTCACGGTGCGGCGATGATATCTCTATTGATAACATGATTATTCGCATTTTGAGTAAAGAAGTTGTGTTTTGTCCCTGCCTCAGTGTTTCGTTTGGTTTGTATTAATTTGAAATTCCGCCTTCACCCATTTTATTTTGTATAAGTTAAAAAGTTCGATATCATCCCTAATTTAGTTATAACTTTATCGTAGATCCCTCATAAACAATCAGTTCACTTTTGTTTTTGGTTGGTGAAGTACAATATGATGAAAGGGGCGATGTTCTAGTGTCTAATTGCCGAGAGGATGGCGGAGATGCCTGTGGGAATAGCATGAGCGAAAGATCTCGCAGGTAGTAAACATAAGATACGGAAAAAGTTGACTCTGGGACCATGGCAAGCCTTCGACAAGAACCAATTTTTTCAATGTTGACCAGAGACATGACTTTCGAATCAGACCATCACTTTTTATAGGTCAACATTTTAGTCGAATTTACATCCGCTATTTTGCTATAATAAATCTAAACTAGATTACAAAGGAGAGTCTACATGGCAGTCACCGTTTATTGGTATCCAAATTGTGATACATGCAAAAAAGCAAAGAAATGGTTGGATGATCATCAGGTTAAATATCAGTTAATTCATATTGTTGAATCTCCACCGAAAAAAGAAGAATTATTAGATCTGTTTGATAAAAGTGAGCTTCCTGCCAAAAAGTTTTTTAATACAAGCGGAAAAAAATATCGAGAACTAAATATCAAGGATAAAATAAAAGATGCATCTGATGAAGAGATGGCAACAATATTAGCCACCGATGGCATGCTAATTAAGCGTCCAATTGTCGCAGATGACTCAAAAGTAACAGTCGGTTTTAAAGAGGAGATGTTTGAAAATACGTGGCTTTAATTTCTCTTTGAACAGAGCATGTTTAGGATAGACTTACGTAAAATAACAGACATAAAGAAACGTCCAAAATAAGACATGTATTTATGGACTTTTGGAAAAAACCGTATGAACAAATAATATGAAAAGTTAAAAAGAAATACTGGATAATTGCGCGTATACCTTGTATAGTAAAAGTGAATTACATATTGGAGGGGATAGTTTGAGCGTACCTAAAGAATTATTATACTCAAAAGAACATGAATGGGTAAAAAAAGAAGATGGAAAAGTTCGTATTGGGATTACTGATTTTGCTCAGGATGAATTAGGAGATATTGTGTTCGTAGAGCTCCCTGAACCTGGTGATGAATTAGAAGTAAATGAACCATTTGGTAGTGTAGAATCAGTGAAAACAGTTTCTGAATTATATGCTCCAATTAGCGGTAAGGTTATTGAAGTGAATGAAGAGCTAGAGGATAGCCCTGAATTCGTAAATGAATCTCCTTACGAGAAAGCTTGGATGGTCGTGATTGAACCATCTGAAGAGACAGAGCTTGATGATTTATTATCTGCTGATGCATATGATGAGATCGTAAATCAAGACTAATTGCATATCAGAAAAATAAATGGCTGATAAACAACCTTTGGTTGGAATCAGCCATGTTTTTACAGCTATACTAATTGCTCAACATTACGAATTGGACGTATCACTAAATAACTACATTTCATCATATAATAAAGGAAAGTCACATTTCGAAAAGACAACTACTGATAACATAGTAGAAGTGAGCGATATTAAAACCTTCCGCTTGATTTACTGAGGAGTGCTATGTGATGATAACTGACGAATTAGAAAAAATTATTATCGTAGAAGGCTTAACAGATAAAAAGCAAATTAGAAAGGTTATTACTGACGATGTAACGATTATATGTACGAATGGAACATTAGGTGTTGAACGATTCGATCAAATGTTAGAGGATTACGCATTAGATGATAAAGACGTCTACATTTTAGTAGATGAGGATGAATCAGGCCAAAAACTGCGAAAGCAATTGGCAAGAGAACTACCACATGCAGAACACATCTATGTTAGTAGTGAATATCGAGAAGTAGCAACAACTCCTGAAAATATTTTAGCTCAAGTATTAGTGAGTAAACGAATCGCTGTTAATCCGATTTTCTTAATCTAAACAAGGTGTAAAAGTAATGGGTAGGACTTAGCAAGCACTATGAATGAGTTTAAATAAGGTGATATGTTTGCAACAAATTACAGCCGAACTTTTGAAAAGAGACCACTACCTTCTTTATATATTTACTCCTTTTTGTGGTACGTGCAATTTAGCAAGGTCCATGCTAAAGAAAATTGAGTCTGTACATCAAGAAGACATTTTTTATGAGATGAATGCATCCTTGTATCCAGAATTTATGCAGGATAATCAAATAGAAAGTGTACCGTGTCTTGTTGTTAAGAAGGATAATCGAATTGTAGAAAAAGTGTACGCATTTCATTCCATACCTAATATTTATCGATATTTATTAGATTATAAGCCGGAAATGTTTAAGAATAGTTAGCTGAAAATCGTTGACATTGTTTATACAGCATGCTAATATATCTTTTATCGTAATTAAATAGTTGAAAACTCTTATCTTGAGCGGTGGAGGGACTGGCCCTATGAAACCGCGGCAACCTTCAAGCTATCATGCTTGAAAGGTGCTAATTCCTGCAAAGCCTAGGCTTTGATAGATGAGGGGACGAAAAGGCAAACAAACGTCTTTCTGTTCTCTTACAGAAAGGCGTTTTTAATTGTATTTAAGGACATAATACAAATGTATGTAAATAAAAGGAGGATTACGTGTGATATCGATACAGGGTTTGAGTAAGGTCTTTACTTCAAACAAAAGCAATACAGCAGCTGTAGATAATTTGACCCTTTCGATTGATCAAGGAGACATCTTTGGTGTTATTGGTTATAGCGGAGCGGGTAAAAGTACGTTCGTTCGATTATTAAATCGCCTTGAAGAACCAACCAGTGGTCGAATTACAATGAATGACAAGGAAATTACGACATTAAATAAACGAGAACTTCGATTAGTAAGGCAAGATATTGGGATGGTATTCCAGCATTTTAATTTGCTCTGGTCGCGAACTGTTGCCGATAATATTGCTTTTCCTTTGGAAATAGCTGGGATTCCTAAAGCGGAAAGGGATAATCGTGTAAAAACATTGATTGAGCTAGTTGGGTTAACGGGAAAAGAAACATCCTACCCCGCCCAGCTAAGTGGTGGTCAGAAGCAGCGAGTCGGTATTGCACGTGCCTTGGCAAATAAGCCAAAGGTTTTATTATGTGATGAAGCAACTTCGGCACTTGACCCAGAAACGACGAACGCAATATTAGATTTACTTGTTAATATTAATAAAAATTTAGGGTTAACTATTATTCTTATTACACATGAAATGCAAGTGATTCGAAAAATATGTAATCAAGTTGCTGTTATGGAAAATGGAAAGATTGTAGAACAAGGGAATGTACTCGATGTGTTTCTACATCCAAAGCAAACTGTTACTAAAAAGTTCGTCAAACAAATTATGGGGTCTGACGAGGAAGATAGTGATATATCACATGTTATGAACCGTTATCAAAATGGAAAGCTAATCAGACTTCATTTTGTTGGAGAAACAACGAACGACGCATTAATTAGTCAAATTATAAAAAAATATGGTGTGGACATTAGCATTTTACAAGGGAAAATAACGCAAACACAGGCTGGTGCCTATGGAACCTTATTTATTCAAATGGACGGTAATGAAAAAGATATGAACAAAGCTATTTCGTTTGTTCGTGAAGAAACCTCCGTAGAATTGGAGGTTATCCACGATGCTAACTAATTTATTACCAAATATTAAAGTAGAAGATTTTATAGAAGCAACTTATGAGACTTTTTATATGACGATCATTGCTTTAGTTGGAACGTTTATTATTGGGTTATTGTTAGGATTGCTTCTATTCCTTACTCAAAAAGGTGGAATTTGGCAGAATAAGTTATTAAATCTTGTTATAGCGACGGTAGTAAATGTATTTCGAGCTATTCCCTTTATTATATTGATTTTGTTGCTTTTCCCGTTTACTAACTTTTTAATTGGAACTATCCGTGGTCCAAACGCGGCGTTACCAGCATTAATTATTGGCGCAGCTCCATTTTATGGAAGGCTTGTAGAAATAGCACTGAGAGAGGTTGACAAAGGTGTCGTTGAGGCTGCAAAGGCAATGGGAGCAAAGACCAGTACGATTATTTTTAAAGTATTGTTACCTGAATCAATGCCAGCATTGATCTCAGGTATTACGGTAACAGCTATTGCATTAATTGGTTATACAGCGATGGCAGGTGCAATTGGTGCAGGTGGATTAGGCAGCTACGCCTACTACTCTGGCTTTCAACGTAGGGACTTTGATGTTGTACTTATATGTTCCATCATTATTGTATGCATTGTTTTTCTATTTCAATTTATTGGCGATTATGTATCAAGAAAGTTAGACAAAAGATAAGAACGATATAAAATGAACAAGTTAAGAGGAGCGAATAAAATGAAAAAATTGTGGTTATCCGTGTTAATCATTATAAGTTTAGGATTTGTGTTAGCTGCATGCGGCGGAGATGATGAAGCTTCCTCCGATGCAAATACGATTAAAGTAGGCGCTTCTAGCACACCTCACGCTGAAATTCTTGAAGAGGCTAAGCCATTATTAAAAGAAGAAGGCATTACATTGGAAATAACTGAATATGAGGATTACGTATTACCGAATGATGACTTAGCTAATGGAGAAATAGACGCTAATTATTTTCAACATATTCCGTATTTAGAGCAAACAATAAGTGATACTGGATATAAGTTGGATTATATCGATGGAATTCATATTGAACCCATTGGTGTTTATTCCAAAGGCATTTCGAGTATAGAGGAGATTCCAGAAGGAACAGAAGTAGTCTTAAGTAATTCTGTGTCTGATCGTGGTCGTGTACTAGGTTTATTTGAAAAGAATGGGATAATAAAATTGGCAGATGGAGTAAAGACATCAGAAGCAACGCTTGATGATATTACTGAAAACCCTAAGAATTTAACGTTTTCACCAGATTATGACCCAGCACTTTTACCAGAAATTTATGAAACAGATGAAGAATCATTAGTAGTCATAAACACAAATTATGCTATTGGTGCAGGGTTAATCCCAACTGACGATGCATTATTCATAGAAGATGAGGATTCACCATATGTTAATGTTATCGCAGTAAGAGCAGAGGATAAGGACAATAAAGCATTAAATAAGCTTGTAGACGTACTACATTCTGAAAAAATTCAGAAGTTTATTGAAGAAGAATACGAAGGTGCAGTCGTACCTGTTGGCGACAAAAAATAAGCAGACTAACGTTTTAAAAAAATTACTTTTAACAAAGTGAATATCAACAAGACATTGATCCAGCAGTTTGATGTAATAGCTTTTATGAAGAATAGGGAGTATATGTGCGTTATCAGTAGAAACTGTATGAGGATGTTTATTTGGCTTAAATAACCGTTAAATACTGATCAATAAACTGAATAATACGTTTAAATTCGTTTTGTTTTGGGAATCACCTCTGTGTTAACCTTATTATTGTCATAAAATAAGAAAGGATGATTCCCTATCAATAGCGGAATAGAAATGAATTACACTTCTGAAATGGAGAAGGCTATGCAACAGACGCATCATATCGGATTTGCTGAGTATGAAAGAAAGTTAGAAAAGCGATTGGCAATTGAAAAAAAGCGTCAGCAAGAGCATGAGAAGTGTAAGCATTTTGCTGCTGAGTATGACGGACACATGAAAAAATAATGAAATCGACTGAGAAAGTAAAGCGTTATTTAGAAATATAGATGAGAAAATAAAAGGTACGTATGTACAATAAGCATACGTACCTTTTATTTTTGATGATAATTGGGTATGCATGATATCCTATTAAATAAAGGATTTATTATACAATACTGACTCTGTTTAAAAGAGTTGATAATAAATTCTAAATGCTTTAAGATTGTAATGAGAATAAAGTGAGAATGAATCTTGCATTCATTTCAAAGTAACAATAAAACTAATTGTATTTGGAGGTATCGATATGGCAGGATCAACATTAGAAATTAAGAATCTACATGTCTCAATTGAGGATAAAGAAATATTAAAAGGTGTAGACCTTACAATAAAAGGTGGAGAATTCCACGCAGTAATGGGACCAAATGGTACAGGGAAGTCTACATTAGCTTCTGCAATTATGGGACATCCGAAGTATGAGATTACAGAAGGGTCTGTTCTATTAGATGGTGAAGATGTATTAGAAATGGAAGTTGATGAACGTGCTCGTGCTGGGCTATTCCTCGCTATGCAATATCCAAGTGAGATCAGTGGAGTAACTACTTCTGATTTCCTTCGCTCATCTATAAATGCTCGCCGTGGTGAAGGTAATGAAATCTCATTAATGAATTTCATTAAAGAAATGGATAGTGCGCTTGACTATCTTGACATTGATAAAAACATGGCACAACGATACTTAAACGAAGGATTCTCCGGTGGAGAGAAGAAACGTAATGAAATCCTTCAATTATTACTATTAAAACCAGAAATCGCAATTCTAGACGAAATTGATTCTGGATTGGACATTGATGCGCTTAAGATTGTATCAAAAGGTATTAACAGGCTACGTGATGAGAACTTCGGTTGCTTAATTATTACGCACTATCAGCGTCTATTGAACTATATTACACCTGACAAAGTACATGTAATGATGCAAGGTCGAGTGGTTAAGTCTGGTGGACCAGAGTTAGCGAAACGCCTTGAGGCTGAAGGTTATGAGTGGATTAAAGAAGAGCTTGGTATCGAAGACGAAACTGTTGAGCAAAAAGCGTAAGTAAGGAGGGGTACTACTATGACTGTTGAAACAAAGCTGCCATACGATAAAGAATATATTGATCAGTTTTCCAAGGAAAGAAATGAACCGGAATGGATGCTGGAATTGCGCCTTCAAGCACTAGAACAAGCGGACGCTCTAGAATTACCAAAGCCTGATAAAACTAAAATTGGAAAATGGAATTTTAGCCAGTTTAAACACACGGCTACTGGTGCTGCTATTCAGTCGCTAAAAGAACTTCCAAATGAACTTCAGGAATTCTTGGATCAGGAAAATGCTCCAGAAAACCTCTTAATTCAACGAAACCATTCGGTTGCTTATAATACACTAAGCAAAGAATTGAAAGATAAAGGAGTAATTTTTACAGATATCTTTACAGCGCTGCAGAAGCATGATGATCTAGTGAAACGCTATTATATGAAGGATGCAGTATCAATTGATGAACATCGCTTAACTGCATTACATGCTGCTTTAATGAATGGTGGGGTCTTTGTATACGTTCCGAAAAACGTTGAAGTAGAAGTTCCTCTACAAACTATTTTTTGGCAGGAAGATCCTGAAGTAGCGTTATTTAATCATGTACTTGTCGTAGCTGATGAGGGTAGTTCGTTAACTTATGTAGAGAATTATTTCTCACATAATGAGAAGGAAGCTACAGTTGCTAATGTAGTAACAGAGGTTATTGCACAAGATAATGCGAAAATTTCCTTTGGTGCTGTGGATAACTTTGCTCATGGAACAACGGCATATAATAATCGTCGCGGTGTTGCTTATCGTGATGCAACAGTTGATTGGGCATTAGGACAGATGAATGACGGGAATACCGTTTCTGAGAATATCACACACTTAGTTGGTGAAAATTCACTTTCTAATGCCAAAACGGTATCCGTCGGCCGTGGTGATCAAACACAAAACTTCACTGCGAAAATTGTTCACTTTGGTAAGAATTCCGAGGGCTACATTTTACAGCATGGCGTTATGAAAGATAAATCTACTTCTATTTTTAATGGAATTGGTAAAATTGAGCATGGTGCTTCTAAAGCAAACGCGGAGCAAGAATCTCGTGTACTTATGCTAAGTGAAAAAGCTCGCGGAGATGCGAATCCAATTCTCTTAATAGATGAAGATGACGTTACAGCTGGTCACGCTGCTTCTGTTGGTCGAGTTGACCCAATTCAGCTATATTATCTTATGAGTCGTGGAATTACGCAAGAGGAAGCTGAACGTTTAATTATACATGGCTTCTTGGCTCCAGTTGTAAATCAATTACCAATTGAAGCTGTAAAAAATCAATTAACGCAGGTAATTGAAAGGAAGGTTTACTAATGGATGTAAAGGCCATTCGAGAACAGTTTCCGATACTCAATCAGGAAGTGAATGGTCATCCTTTTGTTTATTTAGATTCTTCAGCAACTTCACAGAAACCAAAAGCTGTTATTGAAGCTGTAGATACCTATTATCGAAACTATAATTCCAATGTACATCGTGGTGTGCATACACTGGGAACAAAAGCAACGGAGGCTTATGAAGGGGCACGCGAAAAAGTTCGACGTTTTATTCATGCGAGTAGTACAGCTGAAGTGATTTTCACACGTGGAACTACTACTTCAATTAACACTGTTGCATACAGTTATGCAAGAGCAAATCTAAAGCCAGGGGATGAGATTGTTATTACGCCAATGGAGCATCATAGTAATATCATTCCTTGGCAACAGGCTGCTAAAGCTACAGGTGCTACATTAAAATATATTCCGTTACAGGAGGATGGCACGATTAGCTTGGATGCTGTTCGGCAAACAGTAACAAATCAAACCAAACTTGTCGCTATAACTCATATCTCTAATGTACTTGGTACTGTGAATCCAATTAAGGAAATTGCAAGAATTGCGCATGATCATGGTGCCGTCATACTGATTGATGGTGCACAGGGTGCCCCGCATATGAAGGTTGATGTTCAAGATTTGGACTGCGATTTTTATACATTTTCTGGTCATAAAATGGGAGCACCAACAGGGATAGGTGTTATGTACGGAAAAAAAGAACTACTTGAAAATATGGAGCCAGTTGAATTTGGTGGGGAAATGATTGACTTTGTAAACCTTTATGATTCCACCTGGAAGGAGCTTCCTTGGAAATTTGAAGGGGGAACACCAATTATCGCTGGTGCTATCGGTTTAGGAGCAGCAATTGACTTTCTTAACCAAGTCGGTATGGAGGAAATTACTGCGCATGAACAAAAATTAGCTGATTATGCCATGCAGCAAATGAAAACAATAGATGGAATAAAGATCTATGGTCCAGAAAAACGGGCTGCATTGGTTACGTTTAATCTAGAGGATGTTCACCCTCATGATACTGCAACGGTTCTAGATGCAGAAGGAATTGCTGTGCGCGCAGGTCATCATTGTGCGCAACCATTAATGCGTTGGCTTGATGTGACAGCAACTGCGAGAGCAAGCTTTTATATGTACAACACAGAGAAGGACATTGATCGGTTAATCGATGGACTTCAGATAACAAAGGAGTATTTTGGTAATGTCTTCTAATAACCTTGATACACTTTACAGACAAGTTATAATGGATCACTATAAAAACCCACGTAACAAAGGAAGTTTGGAAGGAGACATATTAACTGTCGATATGAACAATCCTACTTGTGGGGATCGTATTCAACTTCAAATGCAGGTAAAAGATGGTGTCGTAGAAGATGCGAAGTTTGATGGAGAAGGATGTTCTATAAGCATGGCTTCCGCTTCCATGATGACACAAGCTATTAAAGGTAAAAAAGTAGATGACGCATTGGAAATGTCCAGTCTCTTTTCAAAAATGATGCTGGGAGAAGATGTTGATACGGATAAGTTAGATTTAGGAGATATTCAGGCACTTCAAGGTGTATCGAAATTTCCTGCACGTATTAAATGTGCAACTCTTTCCTGGAAAGCAATGGAAAAGGGTGTAAAAGAGTAATAATAAGGTAATTGCTATTTCTCTATTAGCTTTATACTTATACCTGAAGGAGGGTTTATCAATGGCAAAAAACATGCCGGAAATCGAAGAGTATAAATATGGATTTCATGATCGTGATGTCTCGGTTTTTCGTTCAGGCAAAGGTCTTACTCGCGAAGTAGTTGAAGAAATTTCAAAAATGAAAGAAGAGCCGCAATGGATGCTTGACTATCGTTTAAAAGCACTTGAGCATTTCTACGAGCGCCCAATGCCGCAATGGGGTGGCGATCTATCTGAACTAAATTTCGATGAAATTGTGTACTATGTAAAGCCATCAGAAAGACAAGGAAGAACTTGGGATGAAGTACCAGACGAAATCAAACAGACATTTGATAAATTAGGAATTCCTGAGGCCGAACAAAAATACTTGGCAGGTGTATCTGCACAGTATGAATCTGAGGTTGTATATCACAGTTTAAAAGAAGATCTAGAAGAGCTAGGAATTGTGTTTAAAGATACAGATACTGCTCTTAAAGAAAATGAAGAACTCTTTAAAGAATATTTTGGGAAAGTTATTCCTGCTACGGATAATAAATTTGCAGCGTTAAATTCAGCAGTTTGGTCAGGTGGATCTTTCATTTATGTACCAAAAGGTGTTCAGACTTCAACACCTCTACAAGCGTATTTCCGTATTAACTCGGAAAATATGGGACAATTCGAAAGAACATTGATCATTGTCGATGAAGGTGCATCTGTGCATTATGTTGAAGGATGTACTGCACCAGTGTATACAACGAATTCCTTGCATAGTGCGGTAGTTGAAATTTTCGTTAAGAAAGATGGGTATTGCCGCTATACAACTATCCAAAACTGGGCAAACAATGTATATAATCTAGTTACCAAGCGTGCGACTTGTGATGCGAACGCAACGATGGAATGGATTGATGGTAATATTGGCTCGAAGTTAACAATGAAATATCCAGCAGTTCTACTAAAAGGAGAAGGTGCACGTGGAATGACGTTATCTATCGCACTTGCTGGTAAAGGTCAGCTACAGGATGCTGGTGCAAAAATGCATCACTTAGCACCAAATACGTCATCGTCCATTGTTTCAAAATCTATTTCGAAGCATGGTGGTAAGGTATCTTACCGTGGCCTTGTTCACTTTGGAAGAAAAGCGACAGGTGCCCGCTCTAACATTGAATGTGATACGCTAATTATGGATAACGAATCGACTTCTGATACAATTCCATACAATGAAATTAATAATGACAATATTTCATTGGAGCACGAAGCAAAAGTGTCCAAAGTATCCGAAGAGCAGCTTTTTTACTTGATGAGCCGTGGCTTATCTGAAGAAGAAGCTACAGAAATGATTGTAATGGGCTTCATTGAGCCATTTACAAAAGAACTTCCAATGGAATATGCAGTCGAAATGAACCGTCTTATCAAGTTTGAAATGGAAGGTTCTATAGGTTAACAACTAGGAACCCTTGTCACATCGATGTTTGTGGCAAGGGTTTTTATAATGGATTTTATGTTTGTGCCCAATTTGTGCTCTGATAGTTTTAAACGCTGCTTGTACAGGATTTACTTATGGATTGCATGTAGCCAATGGATTAATCACTTTGAATTTACAAAAAATTCTTGACATTGGAGTAGAAGCTGTATCTAAAGTTACTGATTATAAGATCGATCTACCTGTATTTTATTTGGTGATGGTGTAGGAGCAGTACCTGTAGAGTTTGAATAAAAAAACAAGTTTTTGTCCTAGTATTTGGCTTCAGACGGTGAATTGGGCAACAACTATATTGTTCAAACTGCAGTTGTGGAACAACAAACACTATGCCTGAATCGGGCCAGATTCTTGAAGAAGAAAAGGGGCATTAAACTTAGAAAGTAGAAATCTTATTTATATTTTGCTACGGGGGTACTTATGAAAATGAAAACTCACTATTATTTAGGTTGGTTTAACGATTTTTTTCCAAAGAACTTGAGTAGGGCTTTACAAGAGGATATAGTAGATAGAAAATCGCTTGTAATGATTAGCTCAAATCCATTTTTATATGAAGATGATGGTGCTACTGAACGATCGTGGCTTGATCAGGCTGACATTATATTTGATGAATATTATTTAATTAATTATCGCGTACAAAAGGAAGAGGCCCAAGTATTAATTCAAAATGCATCAACCATTTTCTTGTTGGGTGGAAACACCCTTAATCAAAATGACTTTTTGATGGAATATGAAATGTCGGATTTGATTAAAAAGAGTAAAGCCGTTGTGATGGGAGCAAGTGCTGGTGCAATCAACATGTCCGCAAAATGGTTATGCTCAAAAAGCCTTGGATATAAAGTTGAAATAAGCTCTGTTTACGACGGGATCGGCCTTGACGACTTTTCCGTCCTGTCACATTTTGATCTTGAAAATAACATTGCGCTGGTTCAAAGTGAACTGTCTCCCTTATCGGAACAAATGAATATTTATGCGTCGAACAAAGACTGCGCTGTCCGTATAAAGGGAGACAAAATCGACATTTTAGGCAATGTGTATTTAATTTCCCAGTCAAAGATTCAGAAATTGGATGAGACGCTTTAGTTGTAATAAATGACTTTGATATACATAGATGTACAGAACGGTATTCTGCAAAAGGGCGCAGTTGTAGAATAAGGGCTGCGCTTCAATAGGGCCATTTAATTGAAGATCAAGGAGTGAATGAGTTGCCTAAAGATATTGTTATCCGAACAGCAAAAGCTGAAGATGCTTCAAGAGTTTTACAAATACAAAAAGAGGTTGTACTAGAATGAACTTTCTTAACAACTGCTTCAGATGAATTTAATAAGACAGTAGAGCAGCAAAGGGATTGGATAGAAAATGTTTTGCATAATGATAAAGAAACTATGTATTTCTTGCTAATTTACCAGATGAAGTTCATATTCATACTCCCTTAAACACTGACGAAGGTATATTAGAATGGAAGTCAATCAATTGGATATTAGATTATGATAATAGGGGTGTAATGAGCAACTTAAAAAGATATCTACCAAGAGTATTGGAAGATGAGAACAATTTAGAGCATCCATTTACTTATGATAATCATACTATAATCGATTACTCAACTATTATACTTAATGAAGATGATACTAATAAACTATGTGGTGAAACGGGCCATTATGTGGAGTAAGGATAAATTACAAAATGCTTTACGAGGGGAGATACAATTGAAAGTTAGGTTATCGGAGTATGATGAAAATTGGAGTAAAATGTTTGAAGATGAGGCTCAATTTTTGGGCGAAGTGTTGGGTGATGAAATAATCAGGTTTGAACATTTTGGGAGTACTTCCGTCTTAGGGATGAATGCAAAGCCTGTTATTGATATGATGTGTCTAGTTAAAGACATTGAAAAAATTGATATGTTCAATGACCAAATGCGCTTACTTGGATATGACGTTGCTGGAGAATGGGGCATACAAGGTAGACGATTATTTCGCAAAGGGGGAGAGAAGAGAACCCATCATATCCATGTTTACCAGTTTGATAATCCCCAAATTAAACGGCATTTAGTTTTTCGGGATTATTTAAGAACCCATCCCAAAGAAGTTGAGCAATACAGATGTTTGAAAGAAGAATTGGCTCAACGATATGACGATACAGCTTACTACAGCAAAGCTAAAAAACTTTTCATAAAAGAAATGGAACAAAGGGCATTGAAGTGGTTTGAAGAACAGGGAAAGTAGCAACTGTTCCAGAAAAGGGTGCTTTTCCGGAATAAGAGTCAGTGGTCATTTTCATTAAAGGGCCATTTTCTGGAATATGGGGATTGTGGAATTTATAGCACTTTGAAATAATTGTTATTAAAGGGAAATCTCCAAATTAAGAAACTAAAAAAAGGGTGAGATTATATGTTTCCTACATTAGAGACAGATAGACTAGTATTACGAGAATTAACAAATGAAGATGCAGAAGGTATTTTTGCTTGTTTTTCTAACGACGATCTAACACGTTTTTACGGACAGGAAACATTGAAAAGTATTGAAGAGGCAGAAAAATTCGTAGACTTCTTCTCAAAAAACTATAGTGAAAAAAGAGGCATACGATGGGGTATTGAGCGAAAAGGAACCAACGGCATAATTGGAACAATTGGCTTCAATGCTTGGTCTCCAAAACATAAACGAGCTGAAATTGGTTACGAAATTCACCCAGAACAGTGGAGAAAAGGATACATTTCAGAAGCTGTATCTAAAGTTCTTTCATATGGTTTTGATCTTATGGGTTTAAACCGTATAGGTGCTGTTGTATTTATTGAAAATGATGCATCGAATAAATTATTAGAAAAAGTAGGTTTTCAAAAAGAGGGAGTTTTAAGAGACTATATGTACCAGGGTGGAAAAGCATATGATACATATGTTTATTCCCTTCTTAGGAAGTAATCTTCCGGAATCGGGTGCTTTAATGGAAGTAAGAAGCGCCTTGATTTCATTATCGGGCCATTTAATTGAATAATTTATTGTTAATTAGGCTTTGAGAAGGTGAATCGAAAAAAATGAGGTGGGATGAAATATGTTCGATGCTGGTTGGCTTAACATCGGCAGTTTGATACTTGGATTAGTAGCTTGGATAATTCCTATTGTTAGTCTTTTGGGAAATAAAAACCAAAATAATAAGAAATGGGTCACCCTTTCTATCATCAGTTTCAGCGCTTGTGCAATCGCTATATGTTTACAAATTTTTTTCAATCTTCATTTGGTGAAAATTGAAGATTGGGCTGCCTTGATGGATACAATAGGCGCTGTGGCCTTTCTTTCAGCAGTACTTGTTGTTGTCACCATTTTACTAAATGTATTTACGTTGATTTTATATCGAGATAAAGCTGCATAGTAAGACAATCGGGCGCTTTTCGGAATAAGGGTCAGCGCTCATTTTCATTATCGGACCAGTTTGTTGGAGAAGTGATTTTCATTTCCCAATTAAAAATCATAAGGAAATATAAACGGAGGAAATAGCATGATTGTAGTTAAAAGAGGATTGCCAGAGCATGTTGAAGGAATTTCTAAAGTTTTCCGAAGGTTGGCTGGACACATATGAGGGTATTAGAAGTCCAGAAAATATAAGAAGGAATAAGGAGACATTTTATAATTATGACCGTATACTTCATGAGTTAGATGAAGTGGACGGTTGGGACGGCTATTTTGTAGCACTTGACCTTGACAATAGTGAGATCAATTAAGGTAAAAGGAAATGGGAACTGGAGAATCAATGGCGAGAAGTAGAATTCTATACTAAGGAAGAAGATCATTTCTTTATTTATATAGAAAATAAGAATATGGTGCATCACTTAAAATCAGGTAGTAAAACTGATGAAGTGGAAGATTTCTTAAAGGTTATAGGTTTAAATGAAAAAGTGTAGGTTTAAGTATCGGTTTACAGTTTCCTGCAATCGGGCTATATCCTGAATAAGCACTTAATTAATCGGGCCAGATTACTGAGAAAAGAAAATGAATCGCTTCCATGTTTTCTGAAAATTATGGGAGGATATAAATACTGTGAACACAGTTTATTTAGAATTTAATTGACCTTAAAAAATAGCGCGCTACAAATATATTGAAAGGTGCAAAAACATGATTAAAAATCAACAATTTGTAATCAACAATTTTGAAGAAAAATTAAAAGTATTTACGCATGCAGTTAGTGGGGAACTTACAAGTGAAGAAGATTTCGTCATAGCGAATACAAAAGTCCCCACTGATACATTCAATGTATTATTACCAAAATCTCCAACTATCAAAAATGCAGTTAAGATTAGATATGGAATCGATAATTTTTCTTTTAAAGGATATCCCTTTAGTACTTGGATTGATGCTCAATTTTTAAACGATGAATGGAAAGAACTTATGCAAGAATATGACCTTAAAGAAACAGAACGTAATGTAATGATGAAACTTGAAAATACGCTTAATGTTAGTCAAAGTAATTCCCATCAGCTTATAATTACCCCTGTGAAAAGTAATGAAGAACTTATGAAATATAAAGAGGTTTTTATGAGCCTATTTGGAGGTTCACCAGAAAAAGATGCATTAGAAAGTTATTTTAATAGGTTTTCACAAGAAAAATTAGGTGTAGAAGTTCAAATGTTTATTGGATGCATAGGTGAACTGACTGTAACTACTGGTTTATTAATAGAAAGCAAAGATAGTTACGGTATTTATGATGTGATGACAAAAGAAGCATTTAGAGGTAAAGGTTTTGGCAGCGAAATGTTTCAATTTCTTTTAAATCAAACAAAGGATAAACAAAAACCAGTTGTATTACAGGCTTCAGATGATGGGAAAAGTATCTATAAGCGATTTGGATTTATAGATGTCGGAGAAATGGTAGTATTTGAATAAGGGGTTTTCTTATTAAGTTAAAGGGCGCTTTTCTTAAATAAGGAAAGCGCCTTCTTCATAAAAAGAACCATATTGTAGAATAAAATTGAAGAGTCAGTACAGCCAAGTTCTATTATAGGAAGAATTTCTTGAAAATTACTAAATAAGATTGGCGGAATTAAAAACATGATTAAAATTAAAAGGTTGATAGATTGTACAATAGCTGAAGCTGTAAAATCTTGGAATGAAGGTTTTGCGGGGTATTATATTGATACGACAACGACTCCTGAAAATCTTATAAAAAGGATGGTCAATGAAGATCTTTCACCTTTATTATCTATAGTAGCCTTTAAAGATAACCAACCTATAGGAATTGTAATGAATGGTGTAAGAAAGGTTAAAGGAAAAAAAGTTGCCTGGAATGGAGGAACAGGTGTTGCTAAGGAATATAGAAGCAAAGGAGTTGGAAAAATATTAATAGAGTCAACTCTCTCTATTTTAAAAGAAGAAGGAGTAGATCTAGCAACACTTGAGGCAATAAGTAATAATACTAAAGCCATTTCTCTATATAAAAATATGGGCTATTTAATCTATGACAATTTAGAGTATTTAACACTCAAGGGAAAGTTATTACAAAATCCGATTAAAGATTCAAATAGAAAATATAATGTCGAACGAGTAGCACCTCAGCAAATAGGTCAACTTCTGTTTTATAAAACAATGAATCCTTGGCAAACGCAATGGCAAAGTGCCAAAAATGGTGAAGGGATCATCGTCAAAGATGATAGTGGAAATGAACTTGGCTATGCTTATTATCAAAAAATATTTAATTCTCAAGGGAGACATCTAAGTACTATTTTGTTTCAGTGTGAGTCGAAACCAGACCTGACAGATAGTGAGGAAATTGTCTATTTTATGTTAGGGGAGGTTTTTGGAGATTTTAAGGATGATATCATTCGAACAATTCCTAATTTACCGATTACCAAAAGCGAATTACCTCTTACCATTTTGAAACAGATTGGATTTCAAACAATAGCTCAACAGGTTTACATGACGAAAGAAATGTAATCATTTTTTCTCAGTTTGATGTAGAAGTATGTTAACAAATAATATTAGAAGAGAAAGTAAAAGATACTAGATTAAAATTTTTTTGGGGAGGAAACAAATTATATCTACACCATACATATAGGTAATTATAACATTATTAGTTACGCTTACAGTGCTTTATATGACTGGGCTCATACGAATGGGGATCAATTTGATGGTCCTTTTATTGATTATGGCTAAAATATACAGCTCAGAAGTTCAAGTTTTTTCTGAACGTACTGTTTACATTTTATCCAGTGTAATCGATTTCTTCTTAGCATTATCTTTAATTACAAATAATTGGGGATTCTTTTTATTAAGTTTACTGCCAGTTTTTATAAATGTAATTTTTGCGTTTTTTACTAAGAAAAACAAATATATAAAAAGATTCAATCAAAGTCATTCCGAAAATATAAAGCCACAGTAATTCAGGAAGTGTATCTCGGGAATCATAACATTTACATTATGCCGCAACGGGCGCAGTTGTTGAATAAGTAGTGTTCTAGAATTGGGCCATTTGATTGAGTAAAACAAGGGGGACGATTAATTTGTATTTCCCATCCAAGAAAGACAATTGGTTAGCTTTAATAATTTGGGGAGTAACACTTTTAATGGGCTGGCAGATGATAACTTATAAAAGCGTAGTAAGCTATATTATAGGTTTGCTAATAATTTGTCTGCTTTTATGGTTGTGGTTTGGAACTGGTTATAAAATTGAAGAAGGACTTATTAAAATCAAATCAGGCCCATTTAGAAGCACAGTGAAGATTAATGAAATAAAAAGATTGAATGCTACAAAAAATCCATTGGCAGGACCTGCACTATCCATTGATAGAATAGAGATTATTCATCGGAAATATGATATAGCGATAGTCTCTCCAAAAAATGTAGCCGAGTTTATTCGAGTTTTATTAACTGAAAATCAATATATTCAGGTCGACAATAATCTTTCCAACGACAAGAATAATTAAGGTAAGACTATTCCAGAAAAGGGCGCGCTTCGCTTCTTGAATATGTGTGTGCTTCAGAGCTGGGTCATATTGTTGTATAATTTCGTGAAATATTGGGGGAACTGATATGAACTTTATTGAATCGATAGACCAGTTTTTAATGCAATTGGTCATAGTCCCTATTGTAGTAATTGGATTAGGTGTTTTGTCAGCAGTTACTACTAAAAGAATCTTTGTCGGACCTTTAGTGACATTAATTCTTAATTTGTTGTATGAAGTATGGTATGCAAAATATTATTATCCTGATTTGGAGATTAGTTTCACATCTTGGAATATATATTTTCCAATTATATCTCTAGTTATTTCTGGAATCTTTATATCAGCAAGGAAAACGAAACCAAAGGAGTCTCATTGAAAAATTAATAACAGGTAACACTTAGGTCACCTATCTGGAATTGCGCCTCAATCGGGCCATATTGTTATAGAAATGCTTATCCACATCTACGATTGTAGAAACCGAGTTTCCTTTTTTTCTTCAGTTAAAAGCCTAGTTAATGATTGTTTCTACTCAGAGATCTTATAACCGTACTCCAGAATAGGTCGCAGTTGTAGAATAAGAGCTGCGCTTCTATAGGTCCCATAATGTTTAATAAAATGAAACCTTTCATAAGAGCAGTCGTATTTCAATTAAATGCTTTATTTCAGGAGGGGTAATTTGAAACTTATATTTTATTTTTTCATCCTAGCTTTGATTGTATTTTTAAATATTGGTCTTTATTTACCTTTTTTAAAAGGCGATGAAGAAGATATTTGTAGTAATATAAACCGCTTGAAGAAATATAAGTGGTTTCAAGACCTTTTAAATAATAAAAACTATAAAGAACTAATTGTTTATGATAAAGATGTGCGTAAAGTCATTGGAAAGTTCAGTGGTAATAAAATTGATAGCAAACTTTTTCAGAATATATACCGAAAAAAGCTGCATAACACTTTACATCAAAAATCAAACCGTTTGGCTTAATAATAATGAAACATTCATTAATCGGGCGCGATTCTGGAATAAACAACTGCGTCCTGTGTTTAAGAAAAGGGGCAGATTGCTTAAGAACATGGAACTGTTTAGGAAAGAAAATGTGTTTACAATAAATGTAATTTTTTATGACCAAAGGAGAGGGTTTCTTGAAAGCTAAATGCCTTAAATTCAATGAATTTGGCAACCCCCAAGAAGTACTTAAAGTTGAATATAAAGACATTCAACCCCCAAAAGAAAACGAGGTTCTTGTACGCATGGTAGCTAGACCAATTAACCCATCTGATTTAATACCGATAAGGGGTGCTTACTCTCACAGAATTTCTTTACCAAATATTCCGGGTTATGAGGGAGTTGGAATTGTCGAAAACGTAGGTTCCTTGTTATCTCAAAATCTTATCGGCAAGCGGGTTTTGCCTATAAGGGGAGAAGGTACTTGGCAGGAGTTTGTTAAAACATCAGCAGAATTTACAGTGGCAATTCCAGATTCTATTGATGACTTTACAGCTGCGCAAATGTACATAAATCCAATTACAGCCTTGGTCATCTGTACTCAGGAGTTAGGATTAAGACCAAATGATATCCTCTTAGTCAATGCCTGTGGTTCATCTATCGGGCATATTTTTGCCCAATTATCTAAAGTGCTGGGCTTCCGGCTAATTGCGATAACTAGGAATGATGAGTATTCAAAGGATCTAATAAGGCTTGGTGCTTCTTATGTAATTAATACCTCTATAGATCCATTACGTGAAACAGTTATGGATTTATCTGGTGGGTTTGGGGCCGATGCAGCTATTGATTCAATTGGGGGATCAGTCGGTAATGATCTAGCTTTTTGCGTTCGTCCTGAAAGTACTTTTTTAACCTTAGGTCTTTTATCAGGAATCCAAGTAGACTGGGCTAGGATTACAAATGAGGCAAAAGTGAACGCAAAGTTATTTCATTTGCGGCATTGGAATAAAAGAGTCTCAGCCGATGTTTGGCAGGAGACATTTAACCATTTAATAACATTGGTTAATGGTAAAAAATTAAGGCTTATGAGACCTAAATCATATCACAGTTTATCGGAAATACAGGAAGCTGTTCGGATTGTTGAATTATCGAGGGGAAATCAAGGCAAAGTGATTTTAACGAACTGATAGGACTGCTTATTCCGTTAACGGGCGCTTTTCCGAATAAGGGTCAGCGCTCATTTTCATTAAAGGGCTATTTAGTTGAATAAAGACAAAATTGACTTGACAAAAAGACTAATTGAGTAATACTCTTAACCCCATTTAGTCTAATTAGACCATTGCAAACAAAGAAAGAAGGTTTTTCGATGAAATCTATATTATTAATCGGACAATCAAATATGGCAGGCAGAGGATTTATTGAGGATGTACCGCCAATTTATAATGAGTACATACATATGTTGCGAAACGGCAGATGGCAAATGATGGCAGAACCGCTTAATTTTGATCGTCACGTATCTGGTATTGGGCCGGCAGCCTCTTTTGCTCAGGCATGGACAGAGGATCATCAGGGCGAGTCCATTGGGCTAATAACCTGTGCCGAGGGAGGAAGCTCTATTGATGAGTGGTCAATTGATGGACTATTAACAAGACATGCGATTTCTGAAGCAAAATTCGCTATGGAAACAAGTGAAATAGTGGGAATTCTGTGGCATCAAGGAGAAAGCGACAGTTACGGAGAACGTTATCAGACGTATGAAGATAAATTGCTTTCATTATTTAAACACTTGAGAAAAGAATTGAATGCACCAGATATCCCGATTATTATCGGTGAATTGGGCCATTACCTTGGAGAGGTCGGATTTGGAAAAAGCGCTGTAGAATATAAACAAATAAACCAGATATTATCTAAAGTAGCTCATACCGAAAAAAATTGCTATATTGTAACATCAAAAGACTTAACAGCAAATCCAGATGGCATTCATATTGATGCAATCTCCCAAAGAAAATTTGGATTAAGATACTATGAAGCTTTTTCAAAACAAAAGCATGTTTTGGATATTTTGGACATAGAGCATGAATGGATTGAAAAGGAAGCAAAACGAGAACTAACTAAAAATGAACGTATATTTGTTCAAAGTATGAAGTTTGCCTTAGGACAATTAAGTTTTGAGGAGTTTTCTATGAATGTCTCCAATATTAATGAAAGCAAGTAAATTCTCTAATGTAATAATGCTTCACTTCTAAAAATGTCTTATCATGAAGAAATTGCTTAATTTCTATAGGATCGTGTGTACTCAGATATAATTTTGATTCTCATGTAAAACCATTATTTTACATATCATTTAAATGATGGTTCTTTATTTAAATTCATGTTAAAATATTTCTATTGCATTACTTTAATGTAACGTTAATATTACAATTTTGATAGGGCCTTCCCTTTTTTAGAGAGGATATATGATATGTGTGGATTTGTAGGTATGTTATTTGATACTCCAATGGAAAGATCTGAACAAGATATTGCGCAATTTAAGGAACAAAATAATATTATAACCCACCGCGGTCCGGATGAGGAGCAATATTATTTTGACTCCTATGTATCATTTGGGTTCCGCCGATTAAGTATTATTGATATAGAGAGTGGAACACAACCATTAAGCTATAATGATAAGCAAATATGGATGGTTTTTAATGGGGAGATTTATAATTATTTAGAACTTAGACAAGACCTGATTAAAGAGGGTTATCACTTTGACACTGATTCAGACACAGAAGTGATTGCAGCTTTATTTGTTAAGTATAGAGAGGAGGCATTTAAATACTTAAGAGGAATGTTTTCTATTCTAATCTGGGATAAAGAAAGGAAAGAATTTTATGGTGCAAGAGATCCATTTGGAATTAAACCGCTTTTCTATTATGAAAATGATTTAGGGACATGCTTTGCCTCAGAGAAGAAAAGTATCTCATTAATGATGGAAAAGGAGGAAGTAAATCTAGATGCATTACAACACTACTTCAGCTTTCAATACGTCCCAGAACCAATGACATTGTCCCGTAGGATAAAAAAGGTAAAACCTGGTCACTATTTTAAAAAGAAACCAGGTGAATCAATTGTATTTACTCAATATTGGCATGCTACATTTCAGCCAGTAACTAAGGACAAACATGATTGGATAAAACAAATTCAAGATGTAATGTACGATTCGGTGAATAAGCATTTGCGTAGCGATGTGCCGGTAGGATCATTTTTGTCTGGAGGGATTGATTCAACCTTAATTGTTTCTATTGCGAGGGAATTCAATCCAAATATTAAAACATTTTCAGTAGGATTTGAGCGAGAAGGATTTTCCGAAATGGATGTAGCTAAAAAAACTGCAGATAAATTAAATGTGGAAAATATAGCTACAATTATTTCTCCTGAAGAATATATAAATAGCCTACCAAAAATAATGTGGCATATGGATGATCCATTGGCTGACCCCTCTTGTGTGCCACTTTATTTTGTGTCAACGGAAGCAAGTCAACATGTAAAAGTAGTTTTATCCGGAGAAGGGTCTGATGAACTATTTGGTGGCTATAATATATACCGTGAACCGGAATCCCTAAAGGTATTTGATTCCGTTCCAGCACCTGTAAGAGGTTTGCTAGCTAAAGTTTCAGCTGTTTTACCTGAAGGTGTAAAAGGTAAAAGCTTCCTGTATCGTGGTACAACTCCTTTACGTGACCGCTATATTGGAAATGCTAAGATGTTTGAAGAAGAAGAAAAACGAAAACTATTAAAGAAATACAACGACCATGTACAATATCAGCAAATCACTGAATCACTATTTGATAATGTAGAGGAATATCCATTGGTAAATCAAATGCAATATATTGATATTAATACATGGATGCGTGGTGACATACTATTAAAAGCAGATCGAGTAACAATGGCTAATTCCCTTGAATTACGCGTGCCTTTTTTGGATAAAGAAGTCTTTCAGGTTGCTAGGCAACTTCCTGTTGATATGAAAATTGCTAATGGTACAACAAAACAGATTCTCCGAGAAGCTTCTCGTGGGATTATTCCTGATCATGTACTTGATCGTAAGAAGTTAGGCTTCCCAGTACCTATTCGCCATTGGTTGAAAAATGAATTGAACAGTTGGGCTAAACAACTTATTCGAAACAGTGAAACAGATCATTTGCTACACAAGGATTACATTTTACAATTACTTCAAGCGCATTGTCAGGGAAAAGTTGATTATAGCAGGAAAATTTGGACAGTTCTTATGTTTATGGTGTGGCATCAGAACTTTATAGAAGGAACATTCAAAAAGGAAGATATTCAAAAAATGGAACAAGAAAAGAAGTGCTGGTATACAGCTGAAGGTAAGACAACTTGTATCAATATGTAAAACAAGAATCGAAGATTGCTAGCAGTAACCATTTATCTATGGAAAGTATTATGGATAGGTCATCGAAAAAGCAAAGCCCCCACTATCTTTTAGGAAGGGGCTTTAACTTTTAACTTAAAAGCAGTCAAACTACTTTGATAATTGGTATGAAACAATAGGGATACCATGTTCCATTAATTTTCTTGGCTCGAGCCTGTTCGTAAATCTGAAAGGAGAGATTTGATATGGAAAATAGTACGGAACGCCAAATCTTAGAGGAGTTAAAAAATATAAATAAATCATTACAGCATAGGAGCAATAAAATAGATGACATGGAAAACGGTGGCAAACCACTCTTCATTATAGGAGATATATTAAAATCATTGTTCATTGGAGTTCTTATCGTTGGTCCAGCTATAGCAGTTGCAATAGTAGCTTTTCAAGTTATTAGTGGTTGGCTATTTAATTAATCATTTTCCTTATATAACTATTAATAAATAGCATATTACATTTTAG
This sequence comes from uncultured Virgibacillus sp., assembly GCF_947495635.1. Taxonomy (NCBI): domain Bacteria; kingdom Bacillati; phylum Bacillota; class Bacilli; order Caryophanales; family Bacillaceae; genus Virgibacillus; species uncultured Virgibacillus sp. Next base: position 35,643 of record NZ_CANMAB010000002.1, read on the forward strand.
TTTTTGGGGGAGATATTATTGAAAGTACTTAGACTTGTGTTAGCTATTATTGTAGTTTCATTATCAAGTTATGGTTTGATAACGGATACATCTGAAGTAATAATTCCTTATATATTATTATTTTTAGGGACAATGCTCTTTGTTACAGGCATTATTGAATTTAAAAAACGAAAGCCAACTGCCATTACGCTTATGCTTGCATCTGGTTTTAGCTTTTTTGTTACAATCTATACTTTAATAAGCTAACAGTGCTAGCATTGCATAAATGTTGCACCTCGATTGAAACTCAGTGTTTAACAAGGAGTGATAAATTCAATGCCTATCTGTCAAAAGTGCAATAACAAGTGGAGCTGGAAACAAACCCTTAAGAAGATGTTTACATTGGATACCGGAATGACTTGCCCCTATTGTAGAGAAAAACAATATCTAACACAAAAGTCAAAAAAGAAAGCAGGGCTTCTGAATTTTTTCGTTCCTCTACCACTATTATTTAATATTTTCTTTGATATTCCTGGAATTATCTTGCTTCGTTTATTTCCTGTTTTGTTCTTTTTGATTATGTCACTTCATCCGTTTTTAATAAGACTAAGCAATATAGAAGAAGACTTTAATTTTTTTGAAAAATAAAGCAACCGACCAAGCTCTTCCCGAAGGCATAAGAATGAGCGTGTTTTGCTTTGCTATCATCTTTTATGTAGCACGGTGCTGGATAATTTATGTAAAAATGTTTTGACATAAGCAAGTCTTTTACGATACAGTAAATGGAAAGAATTTTTGACATTTTTAGAAGGTGATAGCATTGTTAGTAAAATGGACGGTTCCGTTTTTGGTTGGATTGGCTGTGTTTTTTATTATAGGCTGGGTTACTGGCACGGATGAATATGGTGGAGTTAAGACAAAGGATGATGAGCGTTCGCAGTTGATTAAACAAAAGGCAATCGTAAACAGTTGGTTACTGCTAATTGTATTTTTTATTATTAATTTTGTTTTTGACTTTTTTAACTTAAATGATGAGCGTTTAGCAATGGTAGAGTTTGAATATCCAGGCTTATTTTACTTTTTTATTGCGATTATTAGCTACTTTGTATATTACTGGATTTATAGACGGCGGATGAGTGGAAATGGAAAATAAAATTACAAAGCTTCGGAAAAACTAAGGGTTCACACAAGATCGTTAGCAAAAAAATGTAATGTGTCAAGGCAAACAATTAATGCAATTGAAAACGACCGATATGACCCTACACTGCAGCTTGCGTTTAAAATAGCAGCTGTTCTTGGTACAACTGTAGATGATGTTTTCAAAAAATAAGCTACCTCTATCCTGAAACATGAAGGGTACCATTCTCACATAAGAAGGTGACTTTCTAAATCGAGCCAGCTTGTTTAATGATTGTTACTGGAGTATTCAACAAAAAACATAGCGTTTCAGCCTCTAGTCTGAAGCATTTGATTATTAATAATTATATAATCCATTTACGAACGATTTAACGAGGTGGATTATTATGATAAAAGTGAAAAAAGCATTAAAGCACCCATTACTAAGTTTTGTTAGTACAAGCTATGTAATATTCTTTGTATTTTTTATATTTATCGGGATAAGTATGATTTTTGGAGCACCTAGTAGCATAACAAACCTCTTGCAAATCATCTCTGCATGGTCACCAACCTTTGCCTTCGTTATTTTATTTAGAAAGATCTATCCGGGTTTAAAGTTAAAAGACTTTGTAAAGGACCAATTTTCTCCCAAAATTAGGTTTTCCTCTCTTAGTACCATGGTGATTATTCAGGTTATGATTATCGCTGTGACTTTATTTCTTCTAACCATTACAAACGATACTCAAAACTTGGCACTATCCTTTACAGGTCTTGGATTATTGTTCTTTGCATTCTTAGATAATTTAGTAAGGGGACCTTTAGGTGAAGAATTAGGTTGGAGAGGATATGCTTTAAATGAACTTCAAAAAAAGTACTCTCCCTTGAAATCAGCCCTATTAGTAGGCGTTTTATGGGGATTTTGGCATACCCCACTATGGTTTGTCTCAGGCTATACTGCAGTCAATTTAATCAAGTACATCGTACTTTTTATGATTGGAATTATATCTTTTTCAATTATTATGACGCTGTTCTACAACCTAAATAAGAACCTAATGATACCAATTATTTCTCACCAACTATTTAATTTTTCTCTTGTGTTGATAAAAGGAGAATTATTAGATATTTTGGTATATGTTATGCTTGCTTATTTTGCTTTCGCAATTATATTAATTATAATAAATCCGAAGGAAATTCTATACAAGAAAACCTAGGTTAGTGATAAAGCTGAGGCGTGTGAATAATTGAAAGCGTGTGGAACACTTTGGAACATTTGCTTCTTTCAATTATTAGCGGTCATAAGAGGCGATGGTATTCTAGCACGAAGTTTATTCTGTTAACGGAGTAGGAGTTGAAAATCACTATTTCTAACAGGGATATATTATTATCTATCTGAGCTTATAACATTTGCGATTGTTAAAACGTTAAACTTTACCCGAATCCTTTTTTCCCCAATCAGCCCAATAAGATTTGAGCCTTCTCTTTATTTTTCCTATAACGCCAGGATTTTAATAATTCTTCTACATATATCATGCCGAAATTACATAAACGATTCACTACTATTTATTACTTCACAGTATGCTACAAATAGATTGCATCTTATTTTTGAACAAAGAAAGGAATTTTTTAATGATAGTAAGAAATGACTTTATCATTATTACCGGAGGACCAGGATCTGGAAAAACGACCCTGTTGCATGAATTAAAGAAACATAATCAATCGTTTGTTCCTGAGGTTGCAAGGGAGATTATTAAAGCACAGCTTGCTTCGAATGGTGATGCTCTGCCTTGGGGAAATGTAACAAAATATCGTGATCTCATGCTAGTTCAATCCATAGAAAGTTATCTTTCAGCATTGACGAATCCTTCTAGCCAACCCCTATTTTTCGATCGGGGCATTCCAGATACGCTTACCTATACATATTTAATAAACATTCCTGTTTCGGAACAGCTTGACTACGCCGTCAAAAGCTACAGGTATAATAAAAAGGTATTTATTTTACCACCTTGGAAGGACATATACCAAAATGATGATGAGAGAAAACAAGATTATGAAGAAGCGGTCGTAACTTATCAAGCTATGTTTAGGATTTATGAGCAACTTGATTATGAGCTTATTGAGGTACCAAAAATAGGGGTGAAGCAGAGAGCAAGCTTTGTCCTTAAGAATGTTAAATCATGAAGGTAATTGTTGTAATGGCCGTGCTAATTGAGTCGTGTATCCTTCGAAAGTATTTCGTAGCTAAAATATCTCTTCCTGTATTCTGCTATGACTGTTAATAAGCATGAACCATACTAGAAAAACAAGCTTTTTTTGTATGAGAAGTTTGATAGGAATTGCTACTTTGGGAAGGAAAAATACGAATCCTGCTAGCTACAATACATTACTTTCCCAATCTTACAAAGTGCCCCATAGGCTTTTTTCGATATTTTCTCTATAAGCCCCTGAGCCTTTAATTTCAATAGTTGATTTCCTCAGTCCCCTACTTTCCTAATCAGCTACATCTTTATATTCGCTTAAAACTGAATAATTGATTTATGAAAGTATTTTCATTAAATGCTGTAAAATTGATAGTTAAAACAGGTTTCATTGAAAGTATATACATTCAAACGATTTGAACATATAATGAGGTGCAAGAGCTAGAAGGCATTGTAATTATTATATTCATATAAGTATTCATTAAATGATTAGGCGGTGAGAGGTTATATTTAAGTACCATAGAAAGTGTAAGAGGAAAATAGTTCATAAATAAACGTTGTAAAGGAAGGTGGAATATACATGTCACAGAAAAAGATTGTTGGGGTTACAGCTTGTTCTGCTGGAATAGCTCATACTTACATGGCTGCTGAATCTCTTGAAAAAGCTGGAAAAGAAAAAGGATATCAGATTAAGGTGGAGACGCAGGGGTCAATTGGTATTGAAAACGGTTTGACTGATCAGGAAATTGAAGAAGCTGATGTGGTTATATTAGCTATTGAAATAAATATTGATATGTCTCGGTTTATTGGGAAGCGTGTCATGCGTGTCAGGGCATCTGAAGCAATAAAAAATCCTGATGCATTAATTGAAAGCGCTTTGAATGAAGCGAAACCTTATGGAGAAAAAGGTACAAAGGCTGGTATTGCAAAAATGGGAAAAACGGATGAGGGTGGTTTTTTCCAACATATTATGGCTGGAATTTCATATATGATTCCAATGGTAATTGCTTCTGGTCTTATTTTAGCTATAGCAAATGTTTATGCATTTCAACGCGATGAGGCAGGAAGAATTGTTGAATGGGGATTTGATATATCAACAGCAATGGGCGAATTAATGGCCAATTTATTTAGTGTTGGACAAGTCGGATTCTTATTAATGATTCCACTTTTTGCTGGGTTTGTTGCAAATTCAATTGCAGGCAAACCAGCTATCGCTGCTGCTATGATAGGGACTTATATTGCTAATGATGCAGAAATGCTTGGTGCAGAAGCCGGAGGAGGCTTCTTAGCCGCGATACTTGTTGCTTTTACTGCCGGGTATTTGGTAAAGCTACTTAAAAAAATCCCATATCCTAAATTGATTCAACCAATCGTTCCGATTATGCTGATTCCATTAATAAGTACCCTCTTAATAGCACTATTTGTCTTATATGTGGTCGGAAATCCAATGGCATCCATGATGAACTTTTTATACGATGGGTTAACGACCTTAAATGAAAACTATGCGGCAGCTCCTGTTATTATCGGTGTCATTATCGGAGCTATGGTTGGATTTGATTTAGGGGGACCGATTAACAAGACAGCTTTAGTGTTTGGTACCGCCGTTTTTACAGATACAGTTGCAAAATATGGAATCGAGGGAGCAAATTTTGTTCCACAAACAGCAACACAGGCTGCTATTTCAGTCGCTCCACTAGGAATTTGGTTAGCATCTTTACTGTTTAAGAAAAAGTTTTCCCAAACAGAAAAGGTGTCTGCAAACAGTGCATTTGGCATGGGAATTGTTGGGGTGACAGAAGGGGCTATCCCATTTGCAGCACAAGATCCTATTCGAATGATACCTGCTTTTGTTGCTGGCTCCGCTGTCGCTGGTGGTCTTGCTGCTGGATTAGGAATTAAGTTTTATGGAGGAATAGGATCACCATTAGGAGCATTTATAGGGTATATTGAGCAGCCAATTCCTTTTGTTACGTGGATATTTAGCGTCATGATGGGTGTATTAGTAACCGCCATAATTATTGGACTTACGAAAAGAAAGGTCGAGTAAAAGATGATAAATGAAATGTTTGATGCAAATCATGTTGTATTTAAATCAGATATAGAAACGAAAGATGACGCATTGCGTTTTATTGCTTCATTTGCAGAGCGTATTGGAATTGTTAAATCTTCTAAATCCTATTATAAAGGACTAAAAAAGAGAGAAAAAGAAGTGACCACAGGGTTTAAAGATGGAATAGCGATTCCGCATTGTAAACATAAAACGGTATTAAAACCTACATTGATGCTTGTGAAATTTACTCAACCAATTGAATGGGAATCAATGGATAAAAAAGCTGTCCATATCACATTTGCATTAGCGATTCCTGAGGGAGAAAATCAAGAGCATTTAAAAGCACTAAGTACCATTTCTCGTGCATTAATTGATGAAACATTTATCGATTCGCTTTTATCTGTTACATCTGAAGCGGGGATGTACGAATTGATTAGGAGAAAATTTAGTAATTAAAACAATTAGGATTAGACGAGGTAGGGTGTTAAATGACAAATAAGATTCATGTAATAGCGCATACACATTGGGATTATGAATGGTATTTCACAAGTAGTGAGTCGTTCATCCAACTTTGTTATCATGTAGATGAAGTGATTAAAGCATTAGAAGAAGGTGTCTTGGATTATTATATGCTTGATGGACAAATGAGTATTGTCGAGGATTATCTTGAAGTAAATACAGACAAAAAGGAAAGGCTTATGGCCTTAATTAAAAAAGGCAAATTGAAGGTTGGGCCATGGTACACACAGTCAGATCAAATGATTATACGTGGAGAATCGCTTGTACGTAACCTGCAAATCGGAATGGAGTTGGGAGATTCACTAGGAGGAGCAGATCGATTAGGCTATGTACCTGATGCGTTCGGACAATCTATCGATATGCCGAAAATATTTGCACAAATGGGGATAGATAAAGCTGTATTTTGGAGGGGATTATCATCTGATAAAGCTAATCAACGAGAATTATTTTGGGAATCCGAGGATGGTAGCCGGGTCTTAGCTTATAATCTAAAAGACGGGTATTTTGTGGGAGTTCAACTTATTGAAAGCAATAACAGTGAAGCTTTAATGAAGCAAATTAAGATAGGAACAACCTCATCCCATATTGCACTTCCTGTGGGTGGAGATCAACGATATGTAGACTTTAATCTAAAAGAAAGAATTGCTGACTACAATAAAGCTTTGTCATCTGATAGATTAATAGAAAGTAATTATGATGACTTGTTTGAAGGAATAAACAGCGAAAGAAAAGATTTGCCAAAGGTTCAAGGTGAATTATTGAATGCGGAAGTATCGAAAATTCATCGTTCTATATACTCCTCTAGGTATGATCATAAATATATAAATGATAAAGTGGAACGTCGGTTAATATATCAATTAGAACCTTTAATGGCTATTGCAACTCAGATAGGTATTCCTTATAAAAAGGAATTAGTGGATAAAATTTGGAAGCTAACCTTAAAAAATCATGCACATGATAGTGCAGGGGCGTGTAATAGCGATAAAACAAATCAAGCTATTCTACAAAGGCTTATTGATGCTGATCAGTTATCCTATTCTATGGTTGATTACTTAACAAGGAAGATTAGTGAATCTAGGAAAGAGATAAAGGATAATCAAATTACTGTTTTTAATACATTGCCAATGCGCAGGGAACAAGTGTTGAGGCTGAAGATTTCATTATCTCAATCCGACTTTGTAATTTATCATAATGGAAAAGAACTTCCTTATGAAATTATCAGTATGGAAAAACATTCAAATGAACCAATACGAAAGAAAGCAAACACGTCTCCAAAATCATATTATTTTGAGTTAGAAATAGCACTTAAACTAGAGCTTGCTCCACTAGGATATGAAGTTTTAGATGTTATCGAAGGGAATAAAGGAGATACTCCTCAAATAGTTGAAAATAAGCATAAAAGTTATATAGAAAATGAATATTATAAGATAGACTATGTCAATGGAGAGATTAATGTATATGATAAAGTCTCTGATACATTCTATGAAAATCTCTTCATGATTGAAGACACTGGTGATGATGGAGATAACTATGATTATTCGCCACCATTAGAGGATAAATCGATAATGCTTGGATTTTCGAATAGTTTCATCGAATGTTCTCAAGGGACGTTCGCGTGTTGTCTCAAATTATCTGGAACATTCATTGTTCCTTTATCTCAGGAAGAACGGATTCAGATGAAAAATACTTGCGAAATCCCTTATGAATGTTATATTACATTGAAAACAGGAGAAAGATCCATTGGTATTCAACTAGAGCTAGAAAACAACGCGTTAGATCACCGAATGCGACTACTTATAAATGGAAATGTAAATACGCAACAAAGCATATCAGATACTCCATTTGGAACAATTTCTCGCCCGATAACCGATCCAAATCTACAGTCATGGCAAGAAAAAGCATGGAAAGAAGAGCCAACTGGAATTTACCCAATGTTGAATTTTGTGAACATACATGACGGGCAAAGAAGTGTTACTGTCTTTTCAAAAGGGGTTAAAGAGTATGAAATAATTGGAAAAGATGACATGAAAATCGCGCTTACCTTATTCCGAGCAGTTGGATATTTAGGGAAGCCAGATCTACTTAGACGACCTGGTGTAGCTTCTGGAAATCAATTTAAATACATTCAAACACCAGATAGTCAGTTGCAGAAGAAGCTAAAATATAAGTTTTCGTTAATGCTTGGAAAGTCCTTTTCCGAGTCTGAAGCTTTTAGACACTATCAAGAATATGCTATTTCTGTGCCATATTATCAGCAGCAATCATTAAATCAATTTACAACAACATTAAAATATTTTGTCATGCAACCATTATCTAATGCCGTTCCTAATCATTTGTCTTTGCTTGATACGACTAAAGTGAAAAAGGTTGTTTTTAGCTCATTTAAAAAGTCATGGGATGGGAAAGGGTTTATCATTCGCTTTTTTAATCCTACCTGTAAAAAGATTGAGGACGGTGGGGAAGTGATATCGCATCATGGTTCCATACGATGGTCGTTTACCAACATGGAGGAAACCATAAATGAAAATGATGTCTATCAAGAAAATACGATTCAGCTAGGGATGTTTAAACCTAAAGAGATTAAAACAATTTATGTTCAGTTTGCATAAGAATTGAGACTTGTTTTGGCAATTACTGAAGCATGTGGGTGATAATAATTGTTGAATAGTGATTTGTTTTTAACTATAGAAAGCTCAAAATTAAAATTCACAGCAGTTGATGAGCAGATAGCTGATTATTTTTTAAGTGGCAAACCGCCACTTAAGCAATCTGTTCTTGCTCGAAAAATTAATGTATCAGCAGCTTCCATTACAAGGTTTTGTAAAAAAATAGGTTTTGAAAATTATAAAGAATTAATGTATTTTTATCGAAAAATGGTAAAAGAACATTCGAATGATAAGAATAAGGTTACAAGGAATTTACAGTATCGATATAAAGAAATGATTAATGAAATTGATGAAAAAATTGATATAGAAGATGTTAAATTGGTATGTAACTATATAAAAAGTCATAAGATTATTCACATCTATGGACTAGGGTTGAGTGCCATTGCTGGTGAAGACTTTAAGTTTCGTTTTACTAGGATAGGGAAATATGTAGAAGTTGTTCAAGATTATGATTCTATTGAGATGATCTCATCCCTTCTAAATAAGGAAAATTTAATTATATACTTATCATTACGTGGTGAAAACAAGCATGTCATTCAATCATTAAGACGTTTAAAAGAAAAAGGGGCTACGATTGTTATTATTACCTCAAATCAATCCTCAGATATAGGTGATCTTGCAAATGTAACCTTACTAACGTCACAGATTAAAAATGCAAATGAAGTGGAACAAATTTCTGGGCAAATTCCTTTATTGATTATTATTGACGTGCTTTATTCGCAATATATTAATATGTTTAGAGAAAATGTAAGTAAATGGATTGAAACGGAGCAAGCCTATTTACAGGGACATTAAAGACCAATCATCTTCATGTCTATTTAAAAAGTATTACTTATATCATTCGTAACGAACTACTATTTGCAAAGATGAGGTGTTACCGATGCATGCAAACGATTATATATTTCCAACAAATTTTAAATGGGGTGCGGCAGCTTCTGCAACTCAAACGGAAGGATCTGCTAATGATGAAAATAAAGCAAAGAATATTTGGGATTACTGGTATCAACTAAACCCGGAACGATTTCATGAAGGCGTAGGACCGATGAAAACATCCGATTTTTACCAGCGTTATACTGAGGATATTAAGCGGATGAAGGCAATTCATTTAAATTCCTTTAGAACTTCTATATCATGGTCTCGATTGCTTCCTGATGGAATAAATGTTAATGGGGAAGCAGTTTCCTTTTATCAAAAAATGTTTGATCAACTTATTGAACATGGTATTGAACCCATTGTTAACCTATTCCATTTTGATATGCCTTTACTTATGCAGGAAAAGGGTGGATGGGAGAGCCTTGAGGTAGTGGAAGCATTCAATTATTATGCTCATACGGCATTTGAACTATTCGGTGAAAAAATTAAGAGGTGGACGACCTTTAATGAACCTATTGTTCCTGTAGAAATGGGATATTTGAATCATTACCATTACCCTTGTGTCGTTGACATGAAGCGAGCAGTGGTAGTTGCTTATCATTCCATGTTAGCAAGTGCAAAAGTAATCCAGACTTATCATGAATCGAACCAAACAGGTAAGATTGGTATTATTTTAAATTTAACACCATCATACCCTCGTAGTGACACAAAAGGGGATGTCAAAGCTGCTCGTATAGCTGACCTATTTTTTAATAGAAGCTTTTTAGACCCTTCTGTTTATGGGTCTTATCCTGAGGAATTGACTGAACTGCTCAGATCATATGATTTATTACCAGAAACAAATCAAGAAGATCTAGCGATTATAAAAAATAATACTGTTGACTTTCTCGGAGTGAATTATTATCAGCCACGAAGGGTGAAGGAGAGAGAGAAGCCATATCAATCGGATCAAATCTTACCTGAAAAGTTCTTTGAATCATATATTTGGCCAGAGCGTCGGATGAATCCTTATCGTGGATGGGAAATATACGAAAAAGGCATTTACGATCTTGCTATTAATATTAGAGATAATTATGGAAATATCCCATGGTATGTAGCTGAAAATGGTATGGGAGTAGAAAATGAGGAGCGTTTTTCAGATGAGTCAGGTATGATTCAAGATGATTATCGAATTGAATTTTATAAAGAACATTTGAAATGGCTGCATAAAGCTATTCGTGAAGGATCAAATTGCTTTGGCTACCATGTTTGGACATTTATGGATAATTGGTCATGGCTCAACGCTTATAAGAATCGTTATGGACTATATCGTGTTGATATAAGGACACAAGAACGTTCCCTTAAAAAGAGTGGACAGTGGTTTGGCGATGTAGCTAGGAAAAATGGCTTTTAAATGAAAAATTATTGCACGATAGAGGTGGATCTATATGGCGAATGTTCTCACATTTGATCTCGGTGGGACCTATATAAAATATGGTTTAATAGATACAGAAGGGCATATACTTCATAAGAATTTTATGCAAACACCATCTACACTTGAAGATCTATTAATGTTTATTAAAAGCAAGGTGCTAACCTATACCAATAAAGAGATGAAAGGGATTGCGGTTAGCGCTCCTGGTTCCGTTTCAGAAGATGGTTTCATTTATGGGTCAAGCGCTATTCCGTATATTCATGGTCCCAATATTAAGCATCTTATTGAAAAAGAAACAGGATTAGCAACACAAGTAGAAAATGATGCGAACTGTGTTGGATTAGCTGAAGTATGGAAAGGATCTGCCAAAGGAAAAAAAGATGTATGTGTTGTCGTCATTGGAACGGGTATAGGTGGCGCATTGATAAAAAATGGAATCGTTCATAAAGGGAACACACTGCATGGTGGAGAATTTGGCTATATGATACTTAATCCACATAATCTAAGTAGTGGCATGAATACATTTAGTGAAGTAGCCTCTACCTATTCTATTATTAAGCGTGTCGCCAGTGAAAAACAACTAGAAATATCATCGTTAACAGGTGAAAAGATTTTCACCTTAGCTGACCAGGGAGATAAGGTGTGTGAGAGAGCTATTTCCGAATTTATCACGATGCTTTCGATTGGAATATATAATATTCAATATGCTTTGGATCCGGAGATAATATTAATTGGTGGAGGAATTAGTGCAAGAGATGATTTACTTTTACGATTAAGAAAAGAAATAGATAGGGTTGTCGGTATGGTAGATGTAGCAACAATTGTTCCAAGAGTTGATCGCTGTACATTTCATGCAGATGCTAATATGATAGGAGCGGTGTACCATTTTTTGCAAAGGCAAAAAAATGATTAATAGTATTCCTTTACCAAGAATTTATTTTGATTTTTATCACCATTATTTCTTTCATGGCAAAGATGAATCTGAAAAATAGATGAATAATAAAGACGGATGTGCTTATCTGTAATAAGGTAAGCTTTTTTTATGGTCTAGGAAATTATAACATCGGCCCATGTGAATAAATATGGGGCTCGCGTCCAGTCTTCAGCGCCCAGAAGCTAGGTGACTTCACGAATTGCCCTAATCTAAGTCATCATCGGCTCGTAAGCTCACCGTGACTTCTTTATCTCTGTTGTCTTGCTCCAGTAACTACATTTCTAATTGGACTTTTGTTTTGGAATAAATTGGAGCTACATGCTGCATTTTGAGCGAAATAATTGATTGAAAGAATAGGAATTGTATAAGAAGGGATACGTCTTTTTATATTGAAGTATATAATAAAAAGGATAGTGAAGGGAAAACAACGGAAATGAAATTACTTACAACAGAAAATCTAACAGAATTGGAGCTTTTAAATAATGCTTTGAGAAACGAGGGATTAAAAGAGATTTCAAAGGAAACTGAAATTAATAGGTTAGGTGAAGGTGCTTGGCATCATGCATATTTAATCGAAAAGGAACAGCTCGTCCTTCGTATTCCAAAGAGAGTTGCCTATGATAAAGAAGTCGTATTCAATCGAAAAGCGCTAACGTCGGAATATGCTGCTACAAAAGCATTTTACCAACATGCCAACAGAGCGAAAGAGGGAGTTTGTCCGAAGCAATTTAAGTTCTTTGTTGATGAGAAACTGACCTATACGATTGAATCGTATCTAGGCAAATCTATTGGCCTTCAGCGTCAGACAACAGATCTATCGAGAAGGTATGGAAAAGAGTTAGGAGCGTTTTTTCTTGCTCTTGAAAACTTAAATTCTCCTTATAAGGGCATAGGTCATTTGGAAATTGGACAAACAGGTGAGTTAAAAGGTGAACTAGATATGGATTTAAAGGCGTTTGTTCTTGAAGAAACCAAAGAATATCAAGAGGAATTAAATAAATTAATTGATAGTCCCTACGAATTTGATAGAGCAAAAGTTGTAAAAGCTGGGGAAAGCTTCATTTCTCGTCGTTCGATAAACGATGAGAAAATTATCCTGACAAATCAGGATACATCTCCTGAAAATATCATCTATACAAAGCGTGCTGCGAAAATTATAGATCCCTATCCACAGCTATATACAGGAGTATCTATTGCTGCCAATTATGTGTTTAATTATCAAGCCTTATTCCACTTGTTTCATAACACAAAAAGATATTGCAAAGGGAATTATCATCTTTATATACCTCAATTAATAGCGAGTGCAGAAGGCTTTATTGAAGGGTATACTGGTAGTTCAAAACAGAAGCGTGATGCACTACATATTGAAGTGTTCTTAAAGCTAGTTACAATGGCGTATACACACTATCAGTTAGTAAATGAAGCACCGTTAGACCGTGAACAAATAATTCGCTTTGGAACGAAAGAACAAGTGGAAGGGCGGTTACGAATTTACCTTAAGAAGCTTGAAGAATATCCAAAATAGTAATTATCTGTTACAATTTCACTCGGACTTACCCAATTATTGTTCCATGTTGTATACTTATGAAAGAGTATAGGTAAGATTTTTTTCGCAGACAATGAGAAAGCTATAAGTGCTTTCGTAATTATGTAGTTATAGCTAATAATATCTTATTTCTATGTCATCTATCGCAGTTTAATAAAAGTAAGGTGATAACCATTAAAAATATTAAAAGTATCCTGTTTTTTCTGCTTGGATCGATATCGCTAGGAATTGGTGTTGCAGGTATCGTACTTCCTGTACTGCCAGGTGGGCCATTTTTTCTTTTCGCGTCTTTTTGCTTTGCGAAAAGTTCAAAGCGAATCGAAAATTGGTTTAAGGGAACTTCGTTTTATGAAAAATATGTAGAACGATTCCGCCAAAAAAAGGGTATGACACGTAAAGAAAAAATTCGCATCAATTTGATTGCCGACGCTTTTATCCTGTTTTCCGTATTTTATGTGGACATTCTCTTGGTGAAAATTTTATTAGTGATACTTGCTCTTTATAAACATTACTATTTCATCAAGAAAATTAAGACGCTTAAACCGAAACAAGAAGAAATCGCCAAGGATTTTATATAGGAAGCTTTCGTTGTTCAGATTTATAAGAAAATTAGCTATACTCAGTGCTGCGAGACGATGCATTTTTGCATCGTCTTTTGTTGTTATTCATATCGAATGCCTTCTGATAATTGTTGAAGCACCGGCCAATTTTTAATATGTAGCTTTTCTTTATTACGGATAAGGACATGTTGTTCGCTTAACCTTTTCAAAACACGATTTAAGTGACGAGGTGTAGTGCCGATAAGTGAAGCTACTTCATTCGTGTTCGTCGTAAAAAGCTGTTTACCAAATTTTGCATCGGAATAAATGGTACACAGGTATGCAGCGAATCGAGCTTCTACAGGAGCAAGAGCATTAATTCGGGATGCCACAGTACAGGTTTGTAGCTTGTAACTTAACTCCTCTAAAAGCATCTCTGTAAATGGGCTGTAAGTTCTTAAATAGCGCTCATAGATGGTATAAGGTATATAAATAAAAGTAGCTGGATGTATCGTAATAACATCTGATTGGATTGTTTTTTTCTGAAAATATTCGATGTCACCAAGAATTGATACTGGTGAACAAAATCGCAGGAGAAGCGATTTTCCTGTTACTTCATTTGTAGTTACACGATATTTCCCTTCTGTCAATATATAGAAGCCTGAAGCTTTATCTCCTGTATTGACAACCTGCTGACCTGCTTGAAAGGATTTCAATTCTATATACGGTTCTAGATGATCAGGAAATGGAAGCTGAAAGGTTTGGATATAATTCATTAATGTAGTCATTTCGTTCTCCTTCGGGACATTGGTCCTTTTTATTATAACAAAACAGGATTATACTGTAAGCGAGGTGAAAGAAATGATTTTTGTATTTGATTTAGATGGTACGATTTGTTTTAATGGTGAGTCATTAAGTTATGAGATGCGTGAGGCATTAGATGTTTGTATTCAGCATGGACATGAGATCATATTTGCTTCAGCTCGACCGATTCGTGATTTATTACCAGTTTTGCCGAAGAGATATCGCCATTTTCGAATGGTAGGAGGAAATGGAGCTTTCACATTTGAAAATGGAAAAATGCATGTGCGCACGTTTACTCCTAACTTAGTTTTAAAAATAAAGCGATTAATTGAAAAGTATCACTTAACCTATTTAGTAGACAGTGATTGGGATTACAGCTATACAGGTGAGGTGCAGCATTCTATATTTCGTAATCTAGACCCTGAAAAGCGAGCTGAAAATAAGTCATTAGACGAATTAAAGATGATAACCAAAATCGTCTTATTTACGACTACTGATGAAATCAAGCATAATTTGAGTCATTTACCTGTACAGATCTATGAACATGGGAGAGAGAATTTGCTTGATATATCTCCATTAGGAATACATAAAATGAACGGATTAAACCAATTGGGAATACAATCAGGGGAATTTATCGCATTTGGGAATGATCAAAATGATTTAGAGTTATTTAGAAATGCTACATATAGTGTTTGTGTAGGAGAACACGCCATGAAAGAATATGCAACAATTTCCATAAAAAAGGAAAATGTTCCCGCTACGATAAAAAATATTAGTGATTACGCCAAGCATTATAATGAAGCTTTAAAAACTTGATGATTATTAACAAGTTATTCCACCATTTTACCTTGCCTGTTGACCCGAGATTCTGTTATATAGATACCTTTATTTCAATCACTTGGGGTCCCCTTCTTCTGTAAACACATATTTCTTTTTCTCCAATAATAAAAGCATCTCCATAGTAGTCGTTTATTTTAGATATGACTCTCGGGGGGCTTTTTCCTCTAGCTCATTTAATTAGGTATCTTCAGATATACAGGTTTTTCTTTTGTGAATTTTGTTGCCTGCGTCTACTACAGAAATACGATTGGGACTGCGTAATAACATTAAATCTTGATATAGACTTCGTGATTTCGTTTCTAATTAGAAAAAAGTACAAAATTATTCTGGATTTTATGCTTCACAAGCATTATAATGATAATGATAATCAATATCAATTAGAAAATCTACTGACTTTCTATTCTGTCTTTTAATGATGTAGGAACAGCAAATGTCGTTTGGTGTTGTAGCCAATCATGTTACAGAAGAAGTAGAAATAAAAAAGGAGGCATGGTTACTAGTTGTTTAACTAATTATTGGGCAGGGCAAGTGTGTTCCTTTTTGTTCTAAGGAGTTCATTGGTCAAGGCGACATAATTTCCAAAACAATGTTACCATTCATAGACTATTATATGGCTGCTGTGCCCATATGTAGAAAATACTTCTGATTAAAGCATTTTCCGGGTACAACTTACTTTGTAGGAAAGGTTTTGGTACATATGACCACAAATAGGCAGCTATGCATCGGTTTGTCCTTGTCAACAACATGGATGAAGGGGAATGGCTGGAGACATACAGACAGTGGTGTAGAAAACTTATATTCAAGCGACTTTTATGTGCAATTAGCGAAGATGGCAGAAGAGGCGAAACTTGATTTTATCTTTAGGCCAGATACATTGTTTCTGAACAAAGAGGTACTGGGGAATTCACCTGGCTTTGGCAGCTTAGATCCGACGCTTCTGCTAACTTCGATTGCTCGTGAGACCAACCGAATTGGACTGGTTACTACTGCTTCTACCACTTTCAACTCACCATATACTGTTGCTAGGCAGCTTCAGTCTTTGCAGTGGATTAGCAATGGGCGTGCAGGGTGGAATATCGTCACTTCCATTGAAGGTGCTGGAAATTTCGGGGATGATCCGATGCCGTCATCACCGGAAAGATATCAGAAAGCAAGTGAATTCACAGACATTGTCCGCAAGCTATGGGATAGTTATCCGAACGAATCGCTGGTTATTAATCGTTCTACAGGACAATATGCGGATAAGGAAATGGTTTCTCCGATCAATCATTCCGGTGATTTTTTTAGTGTTGAAGGACCGCTTAATGTACCGGCACATAAATCAGGGACCATTCCTTTGTTCCAAGCAGGCGCCTCAGAATCGGGACGTAACTTTGCAGCTTCGGTAGCGGACGCTATTTTCGCAGCCACTCCAGATATGGCTTCAGGTATTGAATTACGTGATGACCTAAGGAGACGAGCGAAGAAGCATGGACGCCATCCAAGCGCAATACGAGTTTTGCCTGGATTGTATTTTTTCCTAGCCAATACGCGTGAGGAAGCACTAGAACTACATCGGAAAGCGCATGCACATCTAAGTCAAGAGCATAGATATGCTTCAGTAAAATCCATACTTGGTATGGATATCAGTACACTACCTTTAGATCAATCGATAACAGTCGATATGCTACCCGATCAAAATCAATCAGTTCGCAGTAGGACGCATGCTGATTTGTTGCGCAGGTTAATTACACGACAGCAGCCCACAGTGGAAGAACTGTTGTCAAGGCCGGAGGTAGTCGGTTCTGCACATTGGGTCGTCGTAGGAACAGTTGAGGACGCGCTAAATGAAATTACGGAGTGGTTTGAAACAGGTGCTGCAGATGGGTTTATTGCTTTACCAGGAGGCTCGAAAACATCGATGGAACTGTTCTTTAGCGAGCTGATGCCAATGCTAGTTGAGCGAGGGTTGTTTAGGAGTGAATATACTGGGTCTACCTTACGTGAGCATTTAGGTATCACATAAACTGTCACTGAAATAAGTCTGATTGGATATCAGTTTTTATCAGTGAAACAATTAATTGGAAGATAGCTTAGATTTTAAGTATTACTATTATTATAGCGGGAAGGGGTTTAGGAAAGATGAAAAGATTTATGTTCGTTAGTTTAATCGCATTACTAATGGTTGTATTAGCTGCATGTGGAGGAGATAAAGATAGTGAGTCAAGTTCTTCTAATAATAGTGAAGACACGGCTCAAGCAAATGAGGATACTAGCGAGGAAAGCGAAACAAGAACAATTGAGTATCTTGGTGAAGCGTACACTGTACCAAAAACTGTAGAAAAAGTTGTTGTGACAGGAGCAATGGAAGCAATGGAGGATGCTACAGTACTTGATGTAAACTTAACAGGAGCGATATCTGTGGGAGGAGAGTTCCCAGAGATTTATGCTGCAGCGACCGAGGAAGCTGAATCCATTGGAGAAAAACAACAGCCAAATTTTGAGAAGATACTGGAATTGAAGCCAGATGTAATACTTGGAACAACGAAATTTCCTGAAGAAGTACAAGAGAAATTGCAGAAAATAGCTCCAACTATTTTAGTTTCGCATATTTCAACAAACTGGGAAGCTAATTTGAAGCTAATGGCTGAATTAACTGGAAAGCAAGCAGATGCAGAAACAATCTTGTCTGAATATGAATCAGATATGGCTACTGCAGAAGAATCATTAACAGAGAAGCTCCAAGGTAAAAAAGTAGCAGCTATTCGAGTTCGTGGAGGGCAAGTTTTCGTCTATCCAGAAGGTGTATTCTTTAACCCTGTACTATATGATGAACTGGGATTAGAAGTTCCAGACGAGGTGAAGAAAGCGAAAACACAAGAGGCAATATCTGTTGAACAACTAGCTGATATGAATCCGGATTATTTATTTGTGCAATTCTCTACTAGTGAAAATGAAGAAAATGAAACTGCCTTCGAGGAAATGAAAAAGAATTCGATTGTACAAAACATCAATGCATTTAAAAATGATCACGTGTTTGTGAACGTAGTTGACCCACTAATGGAGGGTGGTCCAGCTTATAGCCGAATTGAATTTTTAAAAAATGTACAAGAACATCTGGAAAAATAATGTTACGTTTTAATTTGTAGTTTTAATAGAGTCTATAGACTTTATAATTAGTAGGATTCATAAGTTAAGGTCTATGTCTAATAGAATCTTCTATTAAATTTATTCCATATAGTATATTTTTATATATAATTATCCATACTATAAATGGAAGGAGGGGACAAGCCCCTCTTCATAGCAGTGCCCATAATTGTTTGATGAGTAGGATTGTCATAATTATGGGCCAAGTTTTTATCAATATAATATTCTCTTTGACTTGAATATATATCATCCACATCCCTCCTTTGCTTTTGTATATATTATCTCCAGAAAGATTATTTTTGATTCAATTATGGGACGAAGTTATTAATTTTTTTGGTATCGATTACGTGAAAAAAAGACTTTATATGTTGACGAGATAGCAGTCTTAAGCCTTTTGGTTTACGGCTGTTTTTCAATATTTCATTAGAGGTTTTGAAGTTTATGTTAAACTGAATGCTTCCATATAGGAATTATTAAAAATCAATGCTAATATTGAATAAGACAGAAAAAATGGTTGGATGGAAGGGATATTGATTGGTCTTTGTTATTTGTATACTTATAGGAATTTTGACAGCTTTTGTAGGTGGTTTAATGGGGCTAGGCGGTGGAATTATTCTTATTCCAAGCCTATTATTTTTAAACCAGCTTTCCGATGCATTTTCTTGGGCAACCCCTCAAGCTATTGTTGGAATATCATTAGTCTCTATGGTTTTTACCGCCATGTCATCAACTATTGCTTATTACAAGCGTGGACGTGTTGATTATAAAACAGGTCTACTGTTTTTATCTGGTAGTTTACCTGGCGGCATGATAGGGTCTTGGTTAAATCAATTTATTGATGGTGATCAATTTCTACTCTACTTTGGATGTATTACAATTGTCATTTCGCTCCTTTTCTTTATTAAGCGAAAAGAGCCAACAAAGCAGATAAGTAATAACATAAGTGAGATAAGGACATTCGAATTAAATGGAATAACATATCAATATACGGTGTCTAAATGGGTAGCTTTTGTACTATCATTAATAGTAGGAGCTTTGTCTGGGTTATTTGGTATTGGCGGTGGATCCATTATGGTGCCTGCGATGATATTATTATTTGGGATACCGGCGCATATTGCTACTGCTACCTCGATGTTTATGATCTTCTTTATTAGCATTATTGGAGCTGGAACACATATTGCTTTAGGGCATATTGAATGGCAGTATGTTTTCTTGTTTATTCCTGGTGCATGGATTGGTGGAAAATTAGGTGCTTGGGTTAACC
The DNA here is from genome assembly GCF_947495635.1 of uncultured Virgibacillus sp. Lineage (NCBI taxonomy): Bacteria > Bacillati > Bacillota > Bacilli > Caryophanales > Bacillaceae > Virgibacillus > uncultured Virgibacillus sp. The sequence continues at coordinate 55,508 of NZ_CANMAB010000002.1, forward strand.
AACTTCTAACAGGCAAAACACTAGAATGGATATTACGAATTGTATTAATCATTATTGGGATTCGCATGATTTCTCAAGGGCTATCATAAGGAGCATAACATAATGAAAGAGAATATCTATTTTTATTATACGAATGATTTACATAGCAATTTTGATCAATGGTCTCGTGTTACAGGATATCTTAAAGAGACAAGGGATAGTCGACGTAAATTAGGCTGTTCTTGTTGGGCAGTTGATATTGGTGATCATGTAGACCGAGTTCACCCTATATCAGATGCCTTTATGGGAAAAGCAAATGTTCAACTTATGAATGAAGCAGGGTATGATGTCGTTACGTTAGGTAACAATGAAGGTATTACGTTATCGCATCAGGATCTTTTCCATCTTTATGATGAAGCTGATTTTGAAATAGTATGTGCCAACTTACATAGTAGCGATCAAATAGAACCAGCGTGGCTGCAACAGAGTACGATTCTACAATCCGCTCATGGAGTAAATATAGGAGTTATCGGTTTAACGGCACCATTTAATGCCTTTTATCAGTTACTAGATTGGTATGTATCACCTCCATTTGAACAGTTACAACAGGTGATTGATAATGTGAAAAAACAGGCAGACATTGTCGTTCTGCTATCGCATTTAGGGTATAGTGAGGATCAAGAAATTGCCAAAAACTTCCCTGATATTGATGTTATCATCGGCGGACATACACATCATCTGTTGCGTAATGGCGAGTATGTTAATAATACATTAATAACTGCTGCCGGAAAACATTGTCATTATGTAGGAGAAGTTATTCTAACTTGGGACCATGATGAGCATAAACTGAGTCGTAAAGAGGCATACGCGTTGAATATAACTCATTTACCAAAAGATAAAACTACAGAACGAAGAATAGAGCAATTATCTAAACAAGCTACTACCATTCTTGCTAAACCGATTATAGAATTAGCATATCCTTTAGAGGTAAATTGGTTTCAGTCAACGCCAATATTGCAGGCTTTAACAGAATCTATTAAGAAACAAACAGAGGCAGATTGCGCCATGCTAAATGCTGGACTCCTATTAGAAGGTTTACCTGCTGGTAAAGTGACTTATGGTGATGTACATCGCATTTGTCCGCATCCGATAAATACATGTGTCGTAGAGTTGAATGGTGACGAATTACTGGAGGTAATAAGAGCATCACAAACAAAAGAATTTATGCAATTACAATTAAAGGGTTTTGGTTTTCGCGGAAAAGTATTAGGTAAAATGGCGTTTGCTGGACTTGAAATGGATATGGAGGAGTTAAAAAATGGGGAGTACTTTGTAAAACAGGCATTTTTAGGGTCTTATCCATTAGATCCAGAAAAAACGTATACGGTTGCTACTGCGGATACGTTTACATTTGGCAGGCTGTTACCTGAAGTTGCTAAATCAGAAATCAAACAATATTATTTACCAGAATTCTTAAGAGATATATTAGTTTATACATTAAAAGAAGGATTTAAGGATTAAGCGTTTAGGCTTTTGTGACAATAGGCCCTTCATTTGCATATAGATATGAAGAAGAGAATGAAGGAGGCCATACACGTTTATGATTACAGTAAACCCGCTAGAAGTAGATGGAATCTTTTTTACGGCTATCGTTGTAGAATTACCAAAAACGAACTTGTTAATTATTTCGAATGAAGTCGGTTATATCATGTGTGCAGCTCTAGATGTGGATATATTAAATGAAAAATTAGCAGATCGAAAGGTAGTAGCTGGTCGTGCGGTAGGTGTTCGGACAATTGATGAGCTTTTGCATGCACCGTTACAAAAAATAACAGATGCATCCAAGCAATATGGTTGGGAAGAAGGAATGATAGGGAAAGATGCATTGATCCGAATCTCTTAGCTGTCGAGACAGGGAAAAAATTATTACTTTATTCACATCGTAATCCGAACGAATCAGTTCAGATTATTTGTTTACTCGTGCTCACCGCTCCAGCAAAATATTACGCTTTTTGCGGACATGGCTTCAGCTTCCTTGGATAGCAAAGAGCGTTTTGCTGCGCGGGGTCTTAAGCTTGCGCTGTTCCCACAGGATATGGAAGAGTCGGTAGCGATACATCGTACACAGAAAAAACGCTCTGTTTTCAAAGCGCCTACGGATTTTGACTGCGCCATGTAGTAACATTTTGTTTTATCGTTCGGCTTTTGGACTAACTATTTTCGTTTCGTACCAGACACTTTTTTACATCCTACGACCTACCATATAATGATGAATACGTTTCTTAAGAATCATAGATTTATAAAGGAATAGGTATAGATATTTCACGTATGTTCTGGTACTATTTGATTAGATTTATGTTAAAATAAGTGGATTTATGTAATTGAATGGGTGTAAATAACTATATATGTGTGTTAGGAGAACATAATGAGACTTGCTAATACAAGATCAATAGAACCAGGCGCTATTCTAGCAAAAACAATATATAATGAAAGTGGCGTCATTCTGGTAAATAAAGGTGTTGCCTTAACAAAGCAGTTTCTTGATAGACTAGTAAAGCACGGGATTACATACATTTATATTGAGGATGAAGAAATGAAGGATATAGCGGCAATGCCGACCATTTCAAAATCACTCAGACGAGAGGCTTCAGAAACGATTAAGGAAGTATTTCTTTCCCTACAGCATAATGGATTGACAAACCGATCTTATATCCTTGATCAAAAAGGATCGGAACTTTCAGTGATTGTTCAGCAAATCACGAATGAGTTGCAACAAAACGAACAGTCATTATCATTATTAACCGATATGATTGTATCGGATAATTATATATTTCAACACTCTTTAAATGTAGCCATTTATGCACTGGCTATTGGTGTTAAGTTAAAGCTATCTAATAAGCAATTAGAAGAAATAGGGATGGCAGCAATGCTGCACGATGTTGGAAAGCTGTTTATTAACCCAGATATATTACAAAAACCAGGAAAATTAACAGAAGAAGAATTTAAAATTATTCAAAACCATACAAGAACGGGATACCGTTTTCTTGTAGGTCAGGATAGTGTACCTTTTGTTGTATCACTTTGTGCCTTACAGCATCATGAACGGTTGGATGGATCAGGCTATCCACTTGGAATAACTTCTGAATCGATACACAAATATGCAAAATTAATAGGGATTGCAGATGTGTTCGACGCAGTTACAAGTAATCGTGTATATCGTGATGCCATGCTTCCTCACGAAGGTTTAGAAATCTTATATGCCGGATCTGGACAATTATATGATAGAGAAATGATTGAAGCGTTAAAGAGTTCTATTGTTGTTTATCCAAATGGTATTATGGTTGATCTAAATGATGGGAGACAAGGTATTGTTGTAAAACAAAATCCGCATGTTTGCGACAGACCAATTATTCGAATTAACAAGGAGCAAGGGAGAAAATTAGCTAAACCATATGATGTTAATTTAGCTAACGTACTAAATGTGGTGGTTTTCTCATGCAAAATAGATTGAGATTTTTTACATTCTAACCTTCTTGGAACAAGCATATGTTTGTTGCAAGGGGGTTTTTAGATGGGTAGACGATCAGGATTAAAGATAAAAGCAACTTCTCCAGCTAAGGCGATTTTTTTAATGACTTCAATTACATTTGTCATATTAACCTCCCTTAGTATTCTAATAGTAGATAAAGGGATAACTCCTCCACTGATGGAGATAGCCAAAAGGAAGACAGTTGAATTCGCGACTAGAACGATTAATGAAGCTGTGAAGTCAACGGAAAACATAAGCTTTGAAGACTTAATGGACGTTAGTAAAGATGAAAATGGATATCCTACCATTGTTGGTTGGAATGCTTCAGCAGTGAGCAGAGCATTGCGAGCTGCTACCATTAGAGCGGAATACTTTTTATACGGAATGAACAAAGGAGAAATGTTAAATACGGATGATCCAGATATGGAACCAAAGGATTACGGAGATTCAGCAAATGAACTTGCTGACAAAGATCCAACGGTAGTCGAGATTCCCATCGGTCAAGTGACCGGAAGTACTATTTTAGCTAATTTAGGACCCAAAGTCCCTGTTCATTTTGAAATTGTTGGCAGTATTCAATCAGATATAAAATACGAAATGAAAGAATTTGGTATTAATGCTGCATTGTTTGAAATTTATATACCGGTTACCGTTAATGCACAGATTGTCGTACCATTTACGACCGAGCCTGCGGAAATTACAACGAAGGTATATGTTGACTCAAGGGTACTTATGGGTGATGTTCCAGAATTTTTTGGTGGTGGAGAAGGAAGTAGTGGTCCAAACATAGCCGTTCCCAAGGATGACTTGAATATTGATTAAGTACTTGTTATAATAATTATTATTAGCTAGTTGAATATTTAAACCTTATCAGATCGGTGAGGTAGAGGTGCAATGGATATGATTAATCAGTCGGAGGATGACAACGATGATGATTGATGAAAGGATGTATTGCCGAAGCATAATAAGTGTCTTCCTTATTATTGCTGGTGTGCTTTTGAATAAGAAGTATACTGTCATGCAAGAAGCAATGTGCATGGAGAACTACTGATCGAAATGGAGGATAACGTATATTGTAAAGGCAATGGTAGGTTATTTTCTATCATTGTCTTTTTGTGTTTACAGAGCCCCCATTCTCTGACGCAGCCCCGTTTTCCACGTATCCCATTTTCTTGAACAGTATGTTTTCTTTCATTATTGCAAACAATCATAGTGGAGGTTACAACAATGGAAGGAACAATTTTTTCCCTTATTCCTGCAATATTAATGCTCGTATTGGTATTAGTAACGAGAAATGTATTATTATCTTTAGGAACTGGGATTGTAGCAGGAGCACTTCTCATTCATGATTTTTCAATATGGGATTCCCTAAAGGAAATAGGAATTATTATTTATACTATATTTATATCGGAAGGCTCGCTAAATACAGGTAACCTTCTGTTATTAGGATTTTTACTTTTATTAGGAATAATGACAGCTTTTCTCCAAGCTTCAGGTGGGAGTCGAGCCTTCGGTGAATGGATGATCAAACGTGTAAAAACAAGAGTCGGTGCGCAAGCAATGAGTGCGGTGCTAGGTATTATCATTTTTATTGATGATTATTTTAACAGCTTGGCTGTAGGGCAAATAGCAAGACCCTTAACAGATCGACATAAGATTTCACGAGCAAAGCTAGCCTATATTATTGATTCAACTTCGGCACCAGTTACGGTAATATCACCGATATCGAGCTGGGGAGCATATATCATTGGTATTATCAGTGGCTTATTTGTAGCAAATGGCATCACAGATATAGGACCTTTAGAGGCGTTTATTAAAATGATCCCATATAATTTATATGCATTAGGAGCCATACTACTTGTGTTTTTAGTAGCCTACTTAAAGATGGATATTGGCCCGATGAAAGCACATGAGCAAAGGGCAATTCAGACAGGAGAATTACTAAATCCTAAGCAGGATAGAGTACCGGGAGATTTAACCGATACGTTTGCAGCACATACAGATGGGAAAATCTATCATCTTCTTGTCCCAATTGGTGTTTTGATTCTTGCTACTGTGGTATCCATGCTTGTTACAGGTGCAAATGCAAGCGATGGTAATGTTAGCATTATATCCATTTTTGCAAATACGAATGTTAATCTATCGCTATTTATTGGTGGTACAATCGCTGTTTTAACATCATTTGTTTTTCATGGATTACAAAGGAAACCGAAAAGCAACGCAGGAAAAATTATTGTAGAAGGTTTGAAAACAATGCTTCCTGCTATTTATATACTATTATTGGCCTGGACAATTGGTTCAGTGATAGGAACATTAAAAACAGGGGAGTATTTAGCACAAATTGTAGATAATGCTTCGATTAGTCCGGCATGGTTACCGTTGTTATTCTTCTTGATTGCAGGATTTATGGCCTTAGCTACAGGCACATCCTGGGGGACATTCGGTATCATGCTTCCGATCGCAGCTGAGGTGACAGTAATTACAGATATTTCTATGTTATTACCTTCTATGGCTGCAGTGCTTGCTGGTTCTGTTTTTGGTGATCATTGTACACCAATATCGGATACGACAATTCTATCTTCAACGGGTGCTGGTGCAAATCATATTGATCATGTCTTGACTCAATTGCCATATGCGATTTTGGCAGCTGTTTCAGCTGGAATTGGCTATCTTATAATTGGTTTCACCAATCAAGTCGTATTTCCTTTAATTGCTACACTTGTTATCGTCTTAGCTATTGCATTAATCCTGCACTTTTTATCGAACACAAAGTCATAATACGAGATCGGTGTTATGCTACGAATGATTATGTATCGGGCATGTAACATACAGTAAAATCGCCGGTTTAGAATAGAGACCAATAGGTTATACTCTTACGGTGCTTACAATAGAAAACTTCGCTTGTTGTAGTCAGTTTATCTTATAACATGGCGATGGTATTCTGTGGAAATAAAAACTTTAAGCTAAAATCCAAGCTGTCGGGAATTTTTTCTCGGCAGTATTTTTATATAGTAGAAAAAATATTGTCCAACTTTTAAAGCTACGAAATGAAGTCTTTGTTCTGTGTGGAGGGAATGTAGCTAGAAGCTTTGTACAAATACCCGAAGAATCTCTAGTGTTACGATGAGGAATCGAGTATTTTTTCTTCTGGAGAAGTAACGAATAACCTAATCTAAAAGCCTATAATAATTGTTTAAAAATATCTAATAACTATATATGCTGTTTTTTTGTTAATTAAAATTAGAAATATCTTGAAATTCAAATAATTCTTTGACATAGTATAAAAGTACCGTTATAATACAAACAGAAATATCTGAAAAAATAAAACTTTAAAAACATTCCTTAAACCAACTATTTTGGTAAGGAAGAGGGGGAGGTATTGTAATGGAAACTCGTTCACAATGGGGGACAAGAGCAGGGTTTATTATGGCTGCTGTGGGTTCAGCGGTTGGACTAGGAAATATTTGGCGTTTTCCAGCTGTCGCTTATGAGAATGGTGGAGGAGCCTTTTTTATCCCTTATCTGTTCGCACTACTAACCGCCGGTATTCCTATTTTGATTATGGAATTTACGATGGGACATAAATATCGTGGTTCTGCACCGCTTACGTATAAGCGAATAAATAAAAAGACAGAATTTATTGGCTGGTGGGCAGTGCTCGTATCGTTTGTTATCTCTACGTACTATTCTGTTATTATTGCCTGGGCAATATCCTATTCTGTTTTCTCAATTAATTTAAGCTGGGGAGCAGATACGGAAGGGTTTTTAATGAATGACTTTTTACATCGTACCGTAGAACCAGGACAAATAGGAAGTCTTGTACCAGGTGTACTTATTCCATTAATTATCGTTTGGGTTGTAGTTCTAGGTATTTTATTTAAAGGAGTTAAGAGAGGAATAGAAATTGCAAACCGCATCTTTATTCCCGCTTTAGTTATTATTTTCCTTATTATTGTTATTCGAGCAATTACATTAGACGGAGCTATGGACGGATTGCAAACATTTTTTTCTCCAGACTTCAGTAAAATATTAGATGGAGAAGTATGGGTGGCAGCATATGGGCAAATATTTTTTAGTTTATCGATTGCCTTCGCTATTATGATCACATATTCAAGCTACTTACCTAAGAAATCGGATATTACCAACAATGCCTTTATTACAGGATTTGGTAATTCAAGCTTTGAGTTACTAGCTGGTATTGGGGTGTTTTCTGCTCTTGGATTTATGGCAGCTCAATCCGGTGTAGGGGTAGAGGAAGTAGTCTCAGGAGGAGTTGGTCTTGCCTTCGTAGTTTTTCCGGCGATAATTAATGAATTCCCAGGACTGAATGGATTATTTGGCTTTTTGTTTTTCGCTTCATTGGTACTTGCTGGATTAACTTCATTGATGTCAATTACAGAGACATATGTTGCTGGTTTAACAGATAAATTCAAAATATCCAGATCAAAGGCAGTTTTATTTGGAGGTGGAATAGCCGCAATTATTTCACTTTTATTTGCGACTCAAGGTGGTCTGTTCTTCTTGGATGCAGCTGACTACTTTATTAATCAATTTGGAGTAGCGCTTATAGGACTTGTTGAAGTAGTGCTTATTGCATGGATTCTTCGTAAAGTAAAGGATCTAAAAACACATGCCAATGCTATTTCTGATATTCGCCTAGGTTGGTGGTGGTCGCTAAGTCTAAATGTTATTACACCTCTAGTATTGGGGTATATGATGTTCGATTTATTCCGACTAAACCTAATGAAGCAATTTGACACAGAAACTGGAAATTATGAAGGATATGCAGATATATTTATCGTATTTGGAGGTTGGTTTGTTGCAGCAGCAGCCCTTATTATCGGTATTGTCATGGCTGCTACTAAGTGGAGGTCCGAAGCTAAAGGTGTTAGTGAGCATTCAGAGGAGAGGGAGGCCAAATAACTATGACTGGCAGTGTCATTTTAGTGATGATTCTTAGTATGGTAATTATTTGGGGAGGATTAGCTGCAAGTGTTATGTATGCTGTGAAGAAATCAAAAGAAGTAAAATAAGAAGTGACCTTTTTATCGAATTTGTAGCAGAAAGACTTCCCTTCTCTAGTTGCTATAGCTAGGTGAAGGGAAGCCTTTTCGATTCTAACAGACCTTTGAACGCTTCAATTTATTATTTATTTTCTATCCAGTCTAGGCGAAGAAGTCATATAAGTTTAAATTGACTATCTTGTTAATCTTTTTGTTTCGCAATTCGTTCCCATTTACGTAAATAAGGGTATGGATCAAAGGACCATTCGCTTTTGCCGTTATCTTTGTACATACCATAATGTAAATGTGGAGGGAATTTTCCAGATGTTCCCGGCGGTCCATAACCTGTCGAACCAACACTCCCCAGTATATCTCCAGGCTTAACAACTTGACCAACCTTAATATCATCATCGTAACCGTTCATATGTCCATAATAATGATAAATATTATAAATATCACGAATACCGATTCTCCATCCTCCATAGAGATTCCAGCCCATCATTTCTATAACACCATATGTTGTTGATTTTACAGGTGTTCCATAATTTGCAAAAATATCGGTACCTTCATGAATTCGTAATCCGCCAAATCCTCTTCGGTCACCCCATGTGCTTCTATAACTATAATTGTGAGCTATAGAAACAGGAAAATCCCTATCCGTTAAATTAATATCTTGAAATTCCTTAAACACCTTTGCAGTGTTCATTATCGTCTGTACGGATAAATCCCGCTTATAATAATTCCATAATGCAATCTTTATATCATCCTTCGTTTGACCGTATTCAAGTAAATAATTTGCCATCGTATGAAGAATATCTTCCGAATTTCTCGGATCGGCTTTTTGATCACCATCGCCATCTTTACCCTTTCCATTGAAAAAGACGATTAATCGTTCATCCTTGATCATAGAAGAATTTCCTAATCCATACCATAATTCAGGTGGCACCTCAATAGAGATAACTTTCTCATCATCTGAATCCTGTTTTTTGTTGCGCTCGTAATTATCAATTGCTGCGAAATAGTACCAAGGAATTTGACTTAAAGCTTCTGTTTTTTTGAATAATGCCATTCTTTTATCATAAATCGTTTTCTCTTCTGCATGTGCAAATGTATGCGGAAAAATCGAAAATAGAATTATGATCATGAAAAAAAAACGTTTTGCATACAAAATGTTTCACCCTTACCTTACACGCATATTTTCTTTACTTAATAACGTTACAAGTAGCTGATGTTCTGTATTTTTTGTCAAAGTAGTTCTGATTATACAATAAAATAAAAGGGACTAATTGGAATTCCAATCAGTTCCTTTCTGTTTTTGATTACATACCTTTATTACTACCTTGAGGTGATTTTTTCATTTCTTTAATAATGCTCTGAATTGTATTATCATAATCACCTTCTGTTGTACTTAGATTATGCAAACTGTGGATATCATTAATTAAACTTGTATTGTCCGAGACATATACTTTAAAGTATCTAGGCATAACTGACATTGCCGTACGCTTTGCCATATCCGCTGTTCTATCCTGATCATAACGGCCAGATTTTTGGTAAGCAATTAACACTTCTTCGTCCGTTACAAGTGTTGCGACTTCATCGAAAGCATCACCACGCAACATAATTCGCGTAATCATATTCGCCATTTCAGTACGGTCAATACTTACGGAATGATTTTTTTCTGTATTATTTTCCATTTGTTCTTTCGTATAACGCACATAGCCAAGTTTATCATCAGCACCATCTTCTGCCGGAGCTCGTAACTCTTGATTGGGATCTAATTCATTCCGTATTTGGTCTCTTTCATCAATAGCATTGTTATTATTTGCACAACCAGTAATGAGTAGCAAAGAAGTCAGGCCGATTGGTATAAGTGTTCTTGTTTTCATTGCTATCCTCCATTCAAAATATCTTTTCATCATTAGTTTGCAATTTGAGTTGAAAATCATACTATTTTATTTCTGGAGGGTTTTTCGAAAAGATGATAAACTGTAGACACGATATATGGGGGGATTTATATGATAGAGTTGCAAGGGAAAAAATACGAGCTTGTGGAAAATCATAAAAATGGATTTAGTGAGGATATGTTAAAAGAACGGTACTCAGATATATTAGCTAAGTATGATTTTATTGTTGGTGACTGGGGTTATGACCAGTTAAGATTAAAAGGCTTTTATGCAGATCAAAACCAAAAAGCACCTGTTGACAATAAGATAAGTGCCTTAGATGACTATTTATATGAATACTGTAATTTTGGATGTGCTTATTTTGTCCTTCAAAAAATTGCTACATAAAAAAGCAGTAGCTCGATGTTGCTACTACTCTTTTCCAAAATCGCCATCAGGATTATTATGTGGGTCATGTGAGCCATCAGCCTGTCTAGGTAAGTCCTTATGACGTTCTCTATCAGGGTAAACAAAAGCACTATCCCGTCGTTGTCCTTTTTCCCAAGGAGTCGATTTACCTTCCACTAGAGCATATTCATTCATTGGAGAACCAAAAGATCCTTCTGGGAATTCCTCAGGAATTAACTTGTCGTGCATACTTTCCACATTAGTAAAGTTTGAATATGTCTTCTTTTTTTCTTTTGCCATCAACTAAACACATCCTTTTCACACAAAATACCAACAACTAATGTAAAGGTGTTGGTATTAGTTTTGACTATATAGTGAGTTGTATGGGTAGAAAATAAAGGCAGTTCGTATGAAATGATGCTAGGGATTAAAGCTCACAACGTTTATAGCCTCTGTATTTTTTTTCAAGCATTTTTCCTAATCGAAAAATTGCATCCTCATTTCCTGATTTACTTATTATTTGAACAGCAATTGGCATATTATTTTCATCATTTCCTACCGGTACGGTCAATGCAGGTAATCCCCAAACATTTGCATAGGCTACATAAGGCATGTAAGTGAGAAATGTTCGCCGCATGGAGAATATTTGTCGATAGACTTTTCCATGCTTTAATGCTCCCGTATGATAAATTGGAAAAATGAGTAGCCTATTTTGTAAATACGCTCCCAGAATCTTGTCTCCCTGTAAAATCGTCTCTTCCATCTCTCGAATGCGGCTAATCGATGGTTTAAAAAGCTTTGCTCCAAAAATTGCTTTCGACAGATACGGATGAATCTTAGAGCGTTGCGTTAGTTTTTCTTTAAGAAAAGATTTCAAGAGAAAAGACCTGTCATTGTTAAATGCAGCTTTTTCAATTAATTCACTGCCATTACTTGAGAGCATTTCTTGCCATAATGTAGCGCAGTTATGATACATTGGAGGAATGCGTCGAAAAGTAGAAAACGATCTTGTTAGTACTTTTTCAATATCGTCTAACAGTCTTTTCGTTACTTCATTTAATGGTTGTTCCATATTACTAGGTAAAATTTCTATCTTAAAATTCTTTAGAGAGCAATCATCTATTTCATTTTCGGAGATGCTTGAATAGATAAGTTCCATATCCCGAACGGATTTACCCATTGGTCCAATGCTTAACATTCTATTTTGGATATCATTTGTAACAGCTGGAAAATGCCCATGAGCTGAAACCTGTTTAAAACCGGGCTTAAAACCAATAACGCCATTGAAGTGACTGGGAAATCGAATGGAACCACCAATGTCAGAGCCAATTCCTGCAAGAGCACCTCCTGCTGCTAACAGGGCTCCTTCACCTCCACTTGAGCCTCCACAGGTCCTATTGATATCCCAAGGATTGTTGGTACGACCATATAGTCGATTATCTGTTTCCTGACAAAAACATAAGGCAGGTGTATTTGTCTTACTTAAGATAATCATTCCAGCTTCCTGTAATTTCGATATAACTACTGCGTCTTTTCTAGAAATTAAGTCTTTTCTATGTTCTAGTCCACCAGTCGTTTTCATACCTTTGACATGAATGGATTCTTTTACACTTATTGGGACACCAAATAGAGGGGATAATGGCTCATTATTTTTTAAAAACATATCCAGCTCTTTTGCTTGTTGTAGCGCTTCAACGTACCGATTTTCTACTACTGCATTAATAATCGGATTTATTTGTTTTTGTTTTTCTATATAAACACTAACGATTTCTAACACTGAAAACTGTCTTTCTTTAATAGCATGGGATATAGCTGTAACATCTAAATTAAGTATATCTTCCTTGTTGGAAGAGATCACAGTTCCCATCATCCTTCATTCTCCTCGTATTTAAATTATGCATGAAATTTGCTGTAATTAAAGAACTTCATGTAGGAAGTTCCGAATTTCATCAGCTTCCATAGCTGTCTCATGGAAGATATGCTCTATCTTTCCTGGATCGTTTAAATCCTCTTTTCCTACTACTGTAAATCGATTTTTACGCAAATTGATAATGGTGGTTTTGCTTGGATCATCATCATTCTTTAAAAAAGCAAAATCATAACGCTGTAACTTTCCCATGAAACTTATATAACGCACTTCTTTTGTAACAGTTTCATCTTTAATTAATTCATACTTACTTCCCATCATATCCCTCTTTTCCGAATATTGACATTTTCCTTAACTATATCATGTTTTGCTCAATAATCCTATAATATATGGTATGATAAGATTGTAATTCATAATGGGGGGGTTGTTACATGTATTTTGTAGATAGGAGTAAGATTCAGCAGACGCTTCAATACATGGACCAGGTCATCAATGTATTGAAAATGAACGCTCCAGAAACGTTAATCGATAAATTAAGTTTGGAAAGAGCTGTACATATAGTAATAGAATGTACATTAGATGTTGGAAATATGATGATCGATGGATTTATTATGCGTGATCCAGGTAGTTATAACGATATTATCGATATTTTGTTAGATGAACAGGTTCTTCCTAAAGATGAGGAAACTGCTTATAAAGAATTAATACAGCTAAGAAAAGTGTTGGTAACCGACTATACAAACATCGACCATAACAAGTTAATACATACGATTCAAGCTAATTATCATGTATATAAACAATTTTCAGCACATATAAGAGTGTACTTAGATAATGAACTAGGAGTAGCTAACGCTTTTTCAAATGAATCATAGGGGTGATACGTTATGAAACAAACACCTACGAAGCAAAAGCTATTGACGTTAATAAAAAAAGGACATGAAGTAACTATAACAGATATGTTGCCTTTTTTTACGATTTCGGAAATTGCTGTTCGAAAGCATATACAATCTCTAGTGCGGGATGGATTTATCAAGAAAAATAGTATAAAGCAGAAACTAGGAAGACCATATTTTACTTATGAGCTTACAGAGAAGGGGCATGGATTATTCCCAAATCAAAACGAAAAACTGCCATTAGAGCTGCTTCAGGATCTTGAGTATCTTCAAGGTAAGAGAGCGGTTGATGATTTACTTTGGCAAAGAATGCTGCGGGAACGGAATCAGCTAGAGGATTTCGTAGGTGACAGTGACTTTGATGGTAAGGTTAAAGAAATGGCTAAGTTTCAAGATGGAAATGGATATATGGTAGAATTGAAAAAGGTAGATGTAGGACACTATGAAATGAAAAATTATCATTGTCCGATTTCTGCGTTATCCTCTAAATATACACAAGTATGTCAAAATGAAAAAGCAATGTATCAAGACATCTTTTCTACCTGTGAAGTTATTTCACATACATGTATTACTGATGGAAAACCTTATTGTATGTGGACAATAAAGCAGTTGGAAGAAAGGTGAAGGACTATATCTTTCTCCTGCAGTTGAATAAAGAAGACGTTGTCTGAGTGAGCAAGGTCGCTTGGACTTTTTAGTTTAGAAAGAAGGAATATTCATGAAACATGCGTATAAAGGCTATTTAATTGATTTAGACGGTACGATGTATCGAGGAAATGAACCAATTGAAGCGGCTGCAGAATTTATTGCTACATTAAAAACGAATAACATTCCACATGTGTTCGTAACTAATAACTCTTCAAAAACACAAGAAGATGTATCTACGAAATTAAATAAAATGGGGATTACTGCAACTGCACAGCAGATAGTGACAACGAGTATAGCTACAGCAAAGTTTATTCAAGCAAGAAAGAAACAAGCAAGATGTTATGTTATAGGAGAAGATGGATTACATCAAGCTATAGAAGAGCAAGGACTGACTATTACAGATCAGGATTGTGATTTTGTAGTTGTTGGCATTGACCGGAACATTTCATATGATAAGCTAGCAAAAGCTTGTTTGGCTGTCAGGGATGGCGCTACTTTTATTTCTACGAACGGCGATGTAGCGATTCCCAGTGAAAGAGGATTATTACCTGGGAATGGATCACTGACATCTGTAATTACAGTTAGTACTGGAGTAGCGCCAACCTTTATTGGTAAGCCAGAATCCATTATTATGGAGGAAGCCCTAACTGTGTTAGGAGTGAAAAAGGATGAAGCGTTAATGGTTGGCGATAATTATGCTACAGACATACGAGCTGGCATAGGTGCAGGGATGGATACATTGATGGTTTTTACTGGTGTTACTCCTATTAAGGAGTACCCAAACCTTGAAATCCAGCCGACCTATTATGTGCATAGTTTACATGAATGGCTTCAACATATTTAAGTAAACAGAGAGTAGAAGAACCAATGGTATATCTACTCTCTGTTTACTATATAAGACTTCGATATCTTCGTCTTTTATTCTCTTCTTGTATGCTAAAAGTGATGGCTTAATCTAGATTTTTTCTAATATAAGAAGAACTGCTTGACAGTCTAAGTTAAAAGTATGGTTTGAAGTTTCACTTTATCTAGTAACTTTCTTCATCAGTGGAATGTGCTAAGCGACTAGATGCCGCAGCTGCAATTGCACCTACAATATCATCCAAAAACGTATGACACTCTCCTGAGGATTTATCATTTAATTTTTGTAATATGCCAGGCTTTTGTTTATCAATGTACCCGTAATTTGTAAAGCCGATTGAGCCATATACATTGACGATTGATAATGCAATGATTTCGTCTACACCATACAAACTTTCGTCAACCTCAATGGTTTTTTGTAGCGGCTGCTCTAGCTGTTTCTTTTCTGTTAATACATCTAATTGAATACCTGTCAGGATGGCATTTTGTACTTCTCTTTTTGTTAGAACACGATCAACATTATGTCTGCAAACTTCTATTGTTAAATCATCATGGTACTTAGACTGTAGATAATAAACGAGTTCTGCTATATCATCAATCGTCACTCCACGTTCAGTAAGCCATTGTCTAGCTTTAACTTCTAATTCACTCTGATTTGTCTCTTGACCCATCATGTAACTTCCTCTCTTTTTATAGTTTTAAGTAAAGAAGGTAACTTTTCAACATACAATTAGTATAAATGCCCAGAGGAGGGATCTACTTGTCTTATGAAAAGTGGCTTTATGAAAATTACAACATTCAACCAGAAGAAAAAAGATGGATTGACGGCAAAGAATGCTTTAAATCTGGAGAATATGTTTATTTTACCATTTCTATTGATAACAATGAAATTATTTATATGGAACAGGCGGTTGTAGCTTATTATTTAGCGGAAGACTACTATACACATATGGCAATTCCAATATCAAATAATCAAGGAGAATGGTTTACAGTTTTTCAGGATACGCAGCTTATGGTTGTTCAAGGCAAACTTTCATATAGAGAGATTACTCTATCTGATGGAAAATTACTAGCCGAATTTCATCAGATTGGTAATGCTTATGGATATGAACCAAAGGCTATTTCCAGCTATGGACAATGGAAGGAATTATGGATCGATAAAGTGAACACATTAGAGAATCATCTTGAGCAGAGAGCACGTGAAACCCCTTCAGCATATTACCGTCTAGTAATGGATGTACTTCCTTATTTCATCGGTATAAGTGAAAATGCAATTCAATATATTCGTGAAAGTGAACAGGAACAGCGATTTTATGAAGTAGATCAGGGAACGATTGCTTTTCGAAGATATACAAATCAACTGATAAAGCCCATTATGTGGCCAATGGAATTAGTTTATGATCACCCATCGAGAGATATTTCTGAATTTTTAAGACAGCACATCTTAAACAAAGATCCAGGTGCAATTTCTTCCAATTTTTTAAATGATTATCAAGCGATCAGACCATTATCTGTGTTTAGCTGGCGTTTAATATATGCAAGGTTACTTTTTCCTATTCATATTTTTGATTTTTTGGAATGGAATTTAACATCTGAAAATGACGATGCACTCGAGCAATTCAAGCAATTACTTCAAACACAATCAGAATATGAAGAAAAGCTCGGGAAATTTTATAATCAAGTAGAGGTGGATTGTGATCTTCTGCAAATTCCTGTGGTACACTGGCTATAGAATGATGAACATAATTACGTATGGAGGTCATACCGTTGAAGAAACCATTGATTTATATTACACGGAAAATACCAGAAGAATTAATCGCCCCTTATACTAATAGCTTCCGTATAAAATTTTGGGAAAAAGAGAATGACCCAGTACCAGAAAATGTGTTGTTGCGAGAAATAAAAGAGGCAGAGGGATTAATTTGCATGTTAAGCGAACAGATTAATCAGCAGTTGCTAGATGCAGCTCCTCATTTAAAGGTAATTGCGAATTTAGCGGTAGGTTTCGATAATATTGATATGGAAGCAGCAAAGGCTAGAAATATTGCTGTAACTAACACACCAGATGTGCTGACCGAAACAACTGCTGATTTAGGGTTTGCCCTGTTAATGGCCACTGCAAGAAGGCTTATGGAGGCAAATGATTATATACGGAAAGATAAGTGGGACAACTGGGGGCCGTATTTATTGGCGGGATCCGATATTCACCATAAGACAATTGGGATTGTAGGTATGGGAAGAATTGGGCAAGCAATTGCAAGGAGAGCCAAGGGATTTGAAATGGAAGTTTTATACCATAACCGTTCTAGAAATGTTGAAGCGGAAGAACAGCTAAATGCCACTTATACAGATTTCGATACGTTGCTTCACCATTCAGATTTTGTGGTATCTGTTGTGCCTTTAACTGGTGAAACGGAGCAATTATTTAATAAGACTACCTTTCATAAAATGAAAGATACTGGTATTTTTATTAATATTTCTAGAGGTGCAGTAGTAGATGAAACAGCGTTAGAGAATGCTTTAGTAACTGGAGAAATAAAGGCAGCTGGATTGGATGTCTTTGTAGAGGAGCCTATTCATGCTGATCATCCATTAATGCAGTTGAAGAATGTTGTTGCACTTCCACATATTGGTTCGGCGAGTACAGAAACACGAACTGCTATGTGGAAATTGTGTTTGGATAATACGCTTTCTGTATTAACAGGCGGTCAGCCGAAGACGCCTGTTTGGTAAAATAGATAGGAACAAAAGCGCAAGCGCTCGATTAGAAATGTAGCGACTGGAGCGAGTCGTGAAGTCATCTAGTTCTGGGCGCTGGAACTGGACGCGGCTCAATATTTCCTAGACAAAAATAAAGAAGGCATCCTTGTCGTTGGAGGCCTTCTTTGTATAGGATAAAATATAATTATTAGCTATGTTATCGATTTAGTTTGTTTTAAAATACTTGCTCTATTTCTGTTACTCCAGGTACTTCGGCCATTAAGGCGCGTTCAATCCCAGCCTTTAATGTAATGGTAGAACTCGGGCAATTCCCGCATGCACCCATCAGACGAAGAAGCACAATGCCGTTTTCATCTACATCGATTAACTCCACATCGCCACCATCACGTAGCAAGAATGGACGTAATTTATTTAATACTTCTTGTACTTGGTCTCGCATTATCCATCTTCTCCTTTCTTCTATCTATTATAGAACGGATTCTTCAAAAAATCTATGGCATAATTGAAACTGATAATCATTTTTATTTTATCTTTAGATAAACATTTTGTAAAATAAAAGATATCGTATAAAGGAGGCTAGATGGGATGAAGCAAATAAAGATAACGGTATATGGGGCAGAACAGATTTGTGCGAGCTGTGTTGGCGCACCAGGCTCTAGGGATACTTATGAATGGCTACAAGCTGCTATTGGTCGGAAATATATAGATGATCACCTAAAATATGAATACATAGATATTGATCAACCTCCAAATGTGGAAAAGCATCAGGCATTTATTGAAAAGATAGTGCGTGATGATTTATTCTATCCCATTGTCATGATCAATGACGAAATGGTTGCTGAAGGTATACCGCGGTTAAAAACAGTTTATCATGCATTGGATAAACATAACATTCCATTACAGAATAAATAGAAACGAGGAAACGAACATGAAAATCCCTTTTACGAAGATGCATGGACTTGGAAATAGCTATATATATATTGATTTATTCCAGCATAAATTAGAGGAAGCAATGCTGCCAGCGTTAGCGCAAAGCGTATCTAATATGAACACAGGAATAGGGTCTGATGGTATCATTTTAATTCATCCCAGTGAAAGAGCGGCACTAGGTATGCGGATATTTAATAAGGATGGTTCAGAAGGGCAGAGTTGTGGTAATGGATTAAGGTGTACTGCGAAGTATGCCTATGAACATGGAATTGTTGATGTCACTCAATTTCAAATAGAAACGAAAGCTAATATTGTAGAGGCAGAGGTTCAAATACAGAATAATAATGTGCAGCTTGTAACAATTAACATGGGGAAGCCACAGCTTAACCGAGCGGACATTCCAATGATAGGCAGTGAAACAGAAAAAGTAGTAGCAGAACAATTTAAAATAATGGATCAGCAGCTTAAAGTAACAGCGGTATCTATGGGCAACCCGCATGCTGTTTTTGTTGTTGACAATATTGATGATGCCCCTTTAGTAGAATTAGGACCATCAATTGAAAAGGACAAACGGTTCCCACAGGGGATAAATGTAGAATTTATTGAGGTGCTTACTCCTACTGAAATAAATTTTTGTGTATGGGAGAGAGGGTCTGGTATTACACAGGCTTGTGGTACTGGTGCTTGTGCGGCAGTAGTTGCAGCCGCGTTGAATGATTTGGTTAACCGTAATGAACAAATAACTGTTCATTTACCAGGCGGCGATTTGTTTATTAAATGGGATGATCAGGGCTATGTCTGGATGACTGGAGGAGCAGAAGTTATAGCTACAGGAGATTATTACTATGACGATTGAGTATCATCAGTTGAATCCTATTCAAGGACTTTGTATACTTAAAGAAGATAAGCAATCATCTTAAAGGGAGGTCCATGAGATGGCTATTAATATTACCGATCATGCTAGTAAGCAGATTCAAAATATGATGAAAGAAGAGTCTGATGGTGCCTATTTGCGCTTTGGTGTAAAAGGTGGCGGATGTAGTGGGTTATCCTATTCACTAGGTTTTGAATACGAAATAAATGAAGAGTTAGATACAACGAAAGAAATTAATGGAATACCAGTTGTTCTCAATAATCAGGATATTCCTATAATTGAAGGAACAACGATTGATTTCAAACAAAATATGATGGGTGGCGGATTTAGTATTGATAACCCGAACGCTATCGTATCTTGTGGTTGTGGATCATCTTTTAGAACAAAAGATAAGGCAGGCGCGCCTGGCGATTGTTAGAAAAATAGCTGAAGCAATAAGTTGCTTCAGCTATTATTTATATCTATCTATAGTTAGTATCTTAAAACATGCTAGTTGAGTGTTTTGGTTGAATTCTGGCTTTCGGATCAATATATTGTTTTGCATTATTTATAGCCGTAGGACCTTCGCCAAATCCAGTTGCAATGAGTTTCACTTTTCCAACGTATGTGCAAATATCTCCAGCAGCATAAATCCCTGGTATATTGGTTTCCATTTTTGAATTTACTACGATACTATTCTTTTCAATTTCGAGTCCCCAGTCTTTAATTGGTCCTAGTGTAGAAACAAATCCATAATTGCATAAAACGGCATCGACATCCAATGTGATTTCTCGGTCACCTTTTACTTCTTCCAAAACGACTTGTTCAATACGCTCATTTGCAACGATATTTGATGGTACAAACGGTGTTAGGATTTCTACGTTCGATGCATAAAGCTTTTCCACACTGTGTTCATGGGCTCGGAATTTATCACGACGATGCACAAGAGTTACCTTTTCGGCAATCGGTTCTAGCATAAGCGCCCAATCAACAGCTGAGTCTCCACCTCCAAGTAAGACAACACGTTGATCCTTATATTGGTTCATATCTTTAACATGGTAATGGAGATTAATGTTTTCAAATTTATCGCATTGATCTATGTCTAAACGTCGAGGCTGAAAAGCTCCGTTTCCTGCTGTAATAATGATCGTCTTTGTATAATGTACTTCCTTTTTATTGGATGTTAATTTGAACGTTCCATCTTCAAGCCTTTCTACATTTTCGATTGCCTGTTCTAAAACAATTTCTGGATCGAATAAGTTTGCTTGTTCCTCTAAGTTATCTACTAATTCCTGTGCTCTAACCTTAGGGAAACCAGCAACATCATATATATATTTCTCTGGATATAGAGCAGTTAATTGCCCGCCAGTGTGTGGTAAACTTTCAATTATTTTAACACTTGCCTGACGCATACCGCCATAGAAGGCTGTGAATAAACCTACGGGACCTGCGCCGATGATAGTAACATCATAGACTTCTTTGGTCACAATAATTCCCTCCACTTCCGATAAAATTTAGTATACCATTGTTTATAGTACCATAAATTCCCCTTAGTAGAACATGAAAGCACTCTGTAACTTACTATTAAGAAAAATTTAATAATTGGGGAAACAAAAGAAAGGGTTGAAATGTAGATAGAAAAAGGCTACTATTATCAAGGATGTTTATTACGATTATGTGACAACGACATTATAAATCTATTAATTTTTCTATCCACTTGGTAAAGTAGCCAAGTTTTTTCTAATGACTATTAAGTGAAATATGTCACAAACGTACAAAATAGTAAAAAAATGGAAGTGATTAGAATGAAAAAACCGAATATAGTAATTCTAGGTGCTGGCTACGGTGGCATGATGACTACAGTTAAATTACAAAAGACATTAGGAGTAAATGAGGCAAATATAACACTTGTGAATATAAATGATTATCATTACCAAACCACTTGGCTTCATGAAAACGCAGCAGGAACCTTACATCATGATCGAACTCGTATACAGATTAAAGATGTAATAAATATGAGTAAGGTGAAATTTGTTAAAGATAAAGTTATTTCTATTAAGCCAGATGAAAAGAAAGTTAAACTGGAAAATGGCCAATTAGATTATGACGTATTGGTAATCGGGCTTGGATTTGAAGCAGCAACCTTTGGTATTCCTGGCTTAGAAGAACATGCGTTTACAATTGGAAACATTAATAGTGCTCGCCTTATTCGCGAACATATGGAATATAATTTTGCTTTGTATCACAACGAATCAGAAAAAAACCCCGCACGATTAAATATTGTTGTAGGCGGTGGTGGGTTTACTGGAGTTGAATTTCTAGGTGAGCTTGCAAATCGTATTCCTGAGCTTTGCGAAGAATATGATATTGATAAAAATTTAGTACGAATAATTAATATTGAAGGATCACCTACTATTTTGCCTGGGTTTGATCCACAATTAGTAGAATATGCGATGAATTCATTAGAATCACGCGGAGTTGAATTTGTTACTGGAGCAATGCTTAAAGAATGCACAGCTACTAGTGTTGTTTATGAAAAAAATGGTGAAATAACGGAAATTCCAACACTAACAACGGTATGGGCAGCTGGTGTAAAAGCAAACGCTCTTGTTGAGAAGTCCGGTTTTGAAAATAATCGAGGCAAAGTGGCAGTAGAAAAGGATATGCGAGCGCCAGACTATGATAATGTATTTGTAATTGGCGATTGTGCACTTATTATGAATGAACAAACGGGGAGACCTTATCCACCAACAGCACAAATTGCTATTCAACAATCAGCCGTAGTTGCCCATAATGTAAAAGCGTATATTCAAGGCGGAGAAATGGAGCACTTTGAACCGGAAATACTAGGTACAGTAGCTTCTCTAGGCCATAATGATGCGATAGGGGTTATATTTAACGATCAAAAATTGTTTGGCTGGAAAGCAACTGTGATGAAAAAGATAATTGATAATCGGTACTTATTGAAATTAGGTGGACTAAGTTTATTAATGAAAAAAGGAAAGTTTAACATTTTTTATTAAGTGTGGATGTAGCAAGGACAGTGCCACTGTCTTTGCTTTTTTTCTAAATTCATTTAAAATGGAAAAGGGAAAAGAAATTGTTTATACATAATAATGTCTAACTGCTTGTTAGGTGAGTAAAGTTGCGAAGGGAGCCACCTGTTTTGATTCAATTAGTAGTGTCGATTATATTATATTTTGTCATCTTTTTTGGTATTGCATTTATATTGAATATGTTATTACGAAGAACATGGTTGATGGCATTTTTATATCCATTTGTCGTATTAATTATTGTAGATAATATGTCTACAATGGAGTATTTAAAGGCACCAGGATCTGCATTTTCAGAAGCTTTTTCCAGGCTAATGCAAATCACTCCAGTTGATATTGCCATATTAGTAGCAGGATTTGCAGGTACAATTGTGTCTGGAATCATTATTAAGTTATTAAGAAAAAGTGGATATCAAATGTTTTAAAAGCTTTATTTATAACAAAGAAAAAGAGATAAGTGGATTTATGATCAGTAAATCCGGACTATAATCCGAGTATATTTATTTTCGGAAAGTAGTTCGGATTGTTTTTTTGAAAGGAATAATTCTCTAGTTACTATACATGCATAACTGGTATTAAGATTTTAGTTCGTTTATAAATAAACAAACATTACGATTATAAATTTAAAGTTTTCATATTTATCTAAAAAATTTTATGTGGTTTTGTATATTTTTTGATTAATTGGAAATGCTGAACTGGTAGGAAAAAGGAAACCTTTGTTGGGAGTTTTGTCCATATCAACTATCTGTCCTGAGTCAGGGAAGAGCTTGATTTACTGGAACTTTCTATAGACTGTACAAAGGTTCACTACCAGAGAGGTGTTATTTATGAATGTCAAAAGTTTTATTCGTAGAACAAGTTTAGTAATCTTAGCAATCGTAGCGTTTCTTACTACTATTTCGTCCATAACCAATGTATCTTTTGCAGAAGTAGAGGTGTGGTCCAAGCTGAAATCACCTGCTGTTCATATGATTAAGGAAGCAAAGGCGTCTGATTCTTCCCTTAGGCATACGGTATTACAAGGGAAATCATTGAATCATCTAAAGGAGAAGAAGCGCTATATTTCTAGTGAGGAAATTGAAGGTGCAGAGTCATTAGCTGATGTAATTAATTTTGAACAGTATCCAAGCGCAAATGTTGTTGCAACAGGATATACTGCTGGAATTGAGTCAACAGGAAAGACACCAGATCATCCGGAATATGGGATTACTTATTCTGGGGTCAAGGTAAAAAGAGATTTGTACTCTACGATAGCAGCAGATCTTAATGTATATCCTATCGGCACTATCTTATTTATTCCTGATTATGGATTTGGAGTTGTTGCTGATAAGGGCAGTGCTATTAATGGGAATAAAATTGACCTTTATTATAATACGGTCGAGGACGTATACAGTCAGTGGGGGAAAAAGAAACTTGATGTATACGTGATTGAAAAAGGTAATGGTAAGCTTTCGGAAAAGAAATTGGATGAATTAAATGAGAATCAAGCTTTACAAGTATTTAGGCAGGAAATAACGGATAGTTAAAAAAGTATAATTAGTTAAAATAGGTCAACAGAAGTTTATGTATTTTATCAGCTAATAGTGCTTTTCCAATAAATAGTTTAAAAGCAAAAAAGCCGAACAGATTCGAAGAGTTCTGATGGTACCGCTCCCTGAAGTTAGAGTAATCTAATTTCAAGAGATCAGTACCAAATATTTCGAATGATAGTTCGGCTTTTGCTTAAACTAAAATACTATTGCTCCAGCATGAATTAATTTAGCAATGCATTTAAAATGAATGCAATCGCTACACCTGTTAATCCGCCAAAAAATACTTCGATCGGCTGATGACCTAATAATTCCTTTAGTTCTTGGCGTTTTTCAAATTGCTTTTTATTTGTCCAATCTTTTGCTCCATCAATAAATAGCTGGAAATCTTTAATTAATTGATTTAACACGATGGCTTGCTCCCCGGCCTGTCTTCTAACACCAGTAGCATCAAACATGATGATCACACTAAATACACATGAGATAGCAAACATGGTAGAGGAAACTCCTTCTACAATACCTACACCTGTTGTTAATGCAGCTACAGCAGCTGAATGACTGCTTGGCATTCCTCCAGTACTAAAAGCTAAATCCGGTTTAAATTCTCTTGTAACGATAAGCGAAATGGGAATTTTAACAACTTGAGCAAAAATTATTGCAGTTAGAGCAGCAAACAATGGGTAATTATGAAATAATTCCATGGTCGTCTAAACATCCTTTCTAAAGGAAAGTTTATCCCTTGTTAGATGACAATATGCATGGTATCTAATGCTATATTATCACATGAATGGCTAGTAATCAGGCGCACCAAAGAATTATTTTATAAATTTAGTATTTATCCAATTTTGGCTTGGCGAACTGCTGGAATACGTGTTGCAATTCTGACCATAAATAAAGCAGTTAAACCAGCAAAGGCGATATCCTTAATCAAGAATGGAATCATCGAAGCCCAAGCTAATGGATAAGTTATAGGAGCCGCTAACCACGTATTTAAGGCGACATACATATATGATACACCTATACCGTAATTAATGATGGTTCCAACGAGTGCAGCAAGTAAGTAATAAAAAAGAGAGCTTTCTTTCCGTTTATCGACCATCCATCCAGTAAAATAGGCTACAAAAATAAAAGATATGATAAATCCACCAGTTGGAGTTAATAATGCTGTAGGTCCCGCTGACAATCCAGCAAATACGGGAACACCAGCAAATCCGACAAGTATATACACTAGAACAGAAAGAGTTCCTAGCTTTCTACCTAACATTAATCCGGCTAATATGGCGAAGAATGTCTGTAAGGATAAAGGCACGCTTGTCCCGCCGATTGGAACTGCCAGCATAGGAAACCAAACCGTAATATTTGCACCTATAGCCATTAAAACAACAAATACGGCTCCATATGTAAGATCAATTGTTCGTAATCCTTTCATAATCTCATCCTCTCTGTATATGATAGTAATTGGAGAATGGGTTTTTGTCAACCTCGTTTTTTTTGGGTTAACAAAAATTGTGGCTGTTAAATGCTAGATAAACTATTTCTATGTTAGATAATTTCTTTAAGGAAGAAAAGTAGAGAGGGGAATAAAAGAGGTGGGTGTAGGCTCCCACCTTCTATGTTATGCTATTTAATCGCTGTCTCTAATGCAATTTCCATCATGTCATTGAAGGTTGTTTGTCTTTCTTCGGAGGTCGTCTCTTCACCAGTTAATATATGATCAGAAACTGTAAGAACGGAAAGAGCTTGGCGATCATACTTTGCTGCTAAGGTATATAATGCAGTTGTTTCCATCTCAATTGCAAGCACTTTATAAGCAGCAAGCTTTTCATTGATTTCTTTTGCGTTATCACGGTAGAACGTGTCACTTGTAAAGACATTACCTACTCGCAAGTTTAATCCTTTTTCTATTCCAGCATCATATGCATTTTTTAATAAATGGAAGTCAGCAAGTGGAGCGTAGTCTATACCACCGAAGGTCATGCGATTCATTTGTGAATCAGTGGTAGATCCTTGAGCAAGAATAACATCTCTAACCTTGACATCTTTTTGTATTGCTCCACAAGTACCTACGCGGATTAGTTTGTTTACATCATAGCTCTGGATTAATTCATTCACATATATAGAGATGGAAGGAACTCCCATTCCGGTTCCTTGAACCGATACCCTTTCTCCTTTATATGTTCCTGTAAATCCATACATACCGCGAACGCTATTATATTGTGTTGGATGTTCTAAAAAAGTTTCTGCGATATATTTGGCACGAAGGGGATCACCTGGTAATAATATTTTGTCAGCAATTTCTCCTTGCTTTGCACCTATATGTACACTCATGTTAATTCCTCCTAGTATAAATGGAATACTTTCAAAATAACGTTATCATAAGCTATTAGGAAAGACAAATAGTTCTATAATTCATCCTTTCTGACAAATAATAGGTATAAACTATCGTATCATGATTGAAAATAGAAGCAGAAGTTGTTAAATCTTTGTCGATACATAAAAAACTGTAGCTTATCTGTTTCAAAAATGCTTATTATTGTATATAATATTATTAGTTCAGTTTTTCACTTAATAACATATGAAAAACCAATGTACTGTATGTACATAAAAAGATAATATCTTTGGAAGGATGAATGAGGATGAAAGAACAAAATTTTACAATTACAGCGGATACAGGAGTTCACGCACGTCCAGCTACACTTCTGGTAAATAAAGCAGGTCAGTTCGAGTCAGAAGTAGAAATCTCATACAATGAGAAGACAGTAAATCTAAAATCAATAATGGGTGTTATGTCCTTAGGAATTCCTAAAGGTGCAGAGATTAAAATTACCACTACAGGAACTGATGAGGAAGAAGCGCTTAAGGGTGTAGAGGAAGTAATTAAAGAGCATTTAGGTGAATAATAATTTAAAGTTATTTGTTAAATGTCCTTTATCATAAGGCTGAGACAAAAGAATGAAGAAACAATAAAAAACGAACGATAATTAATTGAAATTAATTATCGTTTGTTTTTTGATTAGAATCATTCATTTAGCACCTAAAATAAGCGAGACTCCGGTGGGAACAGCACGAGTCCGAAAATCCACTTGGTAACGTGTTTTTCTTTACCAAGTTAGCTGAGGCCGTGCCCGCGAAAAGCGCGTATATTTTCACGGTGCGGCGATGATGCTCTTATTGATAATATGATTATTCGTATTTTGGGTAAAGAAGTTGTGTTTTGTCCCAGCCTTTTTTACATATAGTGAAAAGATGCTGCCTCTAGCACTGCTGATAGTAATGAATTAGCTAATCAGGCTTGGGTGTAGTAAATCTTTATAGCGTGAAAGTGGGCTTGGACCTCTTCTATATTTTGTCATAATACTGTTCTTCTAACCTATTTAAACACTCCAGTGCTGCTCTATGATATGCAGTATCGTCTTTAAGCAGCTTTGCTCGATACGTTTCTACAGCTTCTTTTAATGATACTATGTAGTTAGGTATAGGATCTGGATATGAATGTACAGCTGGTTTTTTTACATTCATTTTTTCATGATGTGCAAGGGCTTTTCTTTCATGGAAGAAAACCCCTTCGGTTTGATTCGGATTGTGCAAATCTCCTTGCATTGGATGCTTCTTAACAGCAAGGACCTCTACAACATAGCGATCTCCTTTATCGTCCATTACTTTACCGATATATGTTCCTGAGCGATAATGGGCTTTAACTGTTTCCCCTAGTTGAACTTCTGGCATATTTATCGTCCTCCTTACTATTATTGTGCCAAAAATGTATCCGTTTAGCGAACAAAATAGATCACTCATTTAGTTATATAGTGGAATTTGCTATAATAGCAAAGAAGGAAGTGAATGAAAATGATGCCATTTCTCTATTTCCCAGAGGATAAATCAGAATATATCCCAGCTATAATCACTTTAGTCATCTTTTTAATTGCTGCTAGTATTGTAATGTATTTGTTCTATAAAAAATCTAAAAATGATGAGAAAAAATTTAATGAGCAATATAATGAGCAATTAAACGATAAAAATAATGAATAATGTGTACTAAATCTTCTTTTTTCATAGTCTACGAAATTATAAAATTTGAGCCTGTGGATATATATGGGCCTGTTGAGCCGCGTCCAGAGCCTTCAGGAACTAGGCCAGTTCACGAATAGCCCTACGGATAAATCATCATCGGTTCGCAAGCTCCGTGATTCCTTTATCTTCGTTGTCGTTCCAGTCGCTACATTTCTAATCGGGCACTTGCGATTTTGTCTTCCCGCATATAACTAGCAGTAAGAATCCCACTAAGCAATAAAGAGAAACCAATATGGATAAGAAGGGGACGAATGGCAGTAAATGTCCGATTGATTCAAAGACCTTTAGGTCCTAGCCTTGTGATACTAACAATCAGTGGAGGATAAATCAAACTCCCACTGATTGAAGTATCACTTTATCCCTACACAACGATTAGATTTTCTAAAATAGGTAAAGAATAAAGGGCAAATCAGTTAAAAGGAGACAAACGTATGCGCTGGTTATCCTTTATTCTAATTATGCTTTTAATAACAGGCTGCCAACCGAAAGATGAAAAGAGTAAAAGTGTTGATATGTATAATGCTTCTGGAGATATGCTCGGAACTATTACTTTTAATGAACAGTCAGGTGGCGTGAATCTTAAAGTAAAGCTTGAGGGTTTAGCTCCAGGATTCCATGGTATTCATATGCATGAATACGCTAAGTGTGAAGGCCCGGATTTTAAATCAGCAGGAAATCATTTTAATCCAGAGGGAAAAGAGCATGGACTCATGCATCCAGAGGGTGCTCATTTAGGAGATTTGCCAAATATTGAGGCAGATTCAGGAGGTTTGGTTGATGCAGATCTTATGCTTCCGGAAGCAACATTGTTGGATGGGAAAAATTCTCTGACAAGAGGGGATGGGACAGCTGTCATTGTTACAGAAGGAGAAGATGATGGAATGAGCCAACCTGGTGGTAATTCAGGCGAAAGAATTATATGCGGTAC
The DNA here is from genome assembly GCF_947495635.1 of uncultured Virgibacillus sp. Lineage (NCBI taxonomy): Bacteria > Bacillati > Bacillota > Bacilli > Caryophanales > Bacillaceae > Virgibacillus > uncultured Virgibacillus sp. Next base: position 84,664 of record NZ_CANMAB010000002.1, read on the forward strand.
ATTAACTAAAAACGAAAAACAAGAAGAATCTCCAACAGATCCTACGCAATATAATGAAAAACAGGAAGAATAGAGGACGAGACAAAAGATAAAGAAACTCCGAACCGTAATCCGTATACGGTTATAACCGGATTACAGTTCGGAATATTCATTTATATGGTGACGTATCTAAGCGAAAGGAATGGCGAAAATAGTGTAAATCTAGCAGAGGCAATATGGATGACTTCTGCAGATCCGCAAATGTCCGAAGAGCGGCACTGCTAAGCAGCTTCTAAGTTAGCGTGTTAGCTGGACCTGTGGAAAGGATTACCATACTTCAGTTTACAATAGGATGACCATTCGACTTGCAAATTCTCTGTTTAGCACAAACTCATTAATTATCTATTTTTTACAGCAGAAATGATTCGCTGCACTCCTTCTTCGAGGGTTGCTCGAGGGCAAGCGATATTAATGCGCATGAAAGTATCGCCTTCTTGTCCATAATCAACTCCCGTATTTAAGCCTACCCTTGCTTTTTTTATCATAAACGATTTGAGTTCTTTATGATCTAGCTTTAACGCACTACAGTCAATCCATAATAAGTAGGTTCCTTCAGAATCGATAACTTTTAATTCTGGTGTATGTTCTTCAAACATCTCCTTTACATACGTTTGGTGATTTTTTAAAAGATGCCGAAGCTCGTCAAGCCAACTTTCACCATGTGTATAAGCTGCCTCTAATGCAGTATTTCCCATTGTATTAAGCATATTAACACCTTGCTTAGCAAATTGAGCATCTAGTAATTCCCTTTTTTCTTTATTAGAAGTCACGACATAAGATGCTTGTAAACCAGCAAGATTAAATGTTTTGGATGGGGACATACAAGTTATGGTTTGTTCGGCGACTTCCTCAGAAAGTGACGCAATCGGTATATGCACTTCACCAGGGAATGTAAGATCTCCATGAATTTCATCAGAAATAATTAGAACATTGTGCTTCATACATAAACGAGCTAGCTCAGTTAATTCATCTTTTTTCCAAACTCGTCCTACTGGATTGTGCGGGGAGCAAAGAATAAACGCTTTAACTCCTTGTTTTAGTTTCTCTTCAAAGTCAGCAAAATCAATTTGATAATAATTGTTTTTATAGATGAGTGGGTTCTTCACAATCTCTCTTTGGTGACTTTCTATTACCTTATAAAAAGGCGTATACACAGGAGTTTGTATAATAATTTTATCTCCAGGCTCTGTAAAAGCTTGTACTGCCATATGTAGGCTTGTAACAACACCAGGACTAAATGATAGCCATTGCTGTTTGATATTCCATTGATGTCTTTGTGATAACCATTTAAGTATAGAATTCTTGACTTCATCATCAATCACCGTATAGCCGTATATACCATGCTGTGCTCGTTCAATTAAAGCTTGATTTACTTGTTCAGGAGCTTTAAAGTCCATATCTGCTACCCACATTGGTAATACATCTTCTGTTTGAAACATTGGTTTAAGCATATCCCATTTAACCGAACGTGTATTCTTTCTATTATGTTGCAAATCAAATATTCCCATTTGTGACCTCCTAGCTATTTATTTTTTATAGTATAACATTTCTTTCACTATACTTCTTATAATTAAACTAAAGAAATATGTCTTTTTAACAGGGGAGTAAACGAAGATTTATCCATAAAAAAAGCAAAGCGATATCGCTTTGCTTACAGGGGGAATACGAGAAAGTCTTACATTTGATAGTATACCCTGTTAAATAGAAATTTAAACCTAAATTGGTAAGTTTTTTGGAAAGCACTATAATCTTGATTCTAACTGTTCTTTTTCATCTTCGTAGCCAGGTTTTCCTAGTAGGGCAAACATATTTCTTTTGTAAGCCTCAACTCCAGGCTGATCAAATGGATTAACACCAAGTAGATAGCCACTTATGGCACACGCCTTTTCAAAAAAGTAAACCAAATAACCAAATGTATATGCATCGAGCTTTGGTATCTCTACAATTAAGTTAGGTACATTGCCATCAGTGTGTGCTAATAATGTGCCTTGAAAGGCTTTGTCATTTATTTCATGAATCGTTTTACTTGCTAAATAATTCAGGCCATCTAAATTATCTTCTTCCGCTTCTACCGTAATATCATATTTGGACTCATTTACGTGTAATACTGTTTCGAATAAATTACGACGACCTTCCTGTACATACTGACCAAGTGAATGCAAATCGGTAGAGAAATTTGCAGAAGATGGATATATCCCTTTATTATCTTTTCCTTCACTTTCTCCAAAAAGCTGCTTCCACCATTCAGCAAAATAATGAAGGTTTGGCTCGTAGTTAATAAGCATTTCTGTCGTTTTTCCTTTGTTGTATAGAATGTTACGAACTGCTGCATATTGATAACTAGGATTATTCTTGATTGATGGTTCTGCTAAATCGTTCATGGCTGCATGAGCACCGTTCATCATGTCATCAATAGAAATGCCGCTAACAGCAATAGGAAGCAAACCAACGGCTGTCAAAACGGAGTAACGACCACCAACGGCATCAGGGATCACGAAGGTCTCATAACCAGCTTGATCAGCGGAAGTTTTTAAAGCACCCTTCTCTTTATCCGTTGTAGCATAAATTCTGTCTTTTGCAGCTTCCTCACCATATTTTTCTTCTAATATTTTTTTGAAAATCCGAAAAGCAATGGCTGGTTCTGTTGTTGTTCCACTCTTGGAAATTACATTGATAGAGAAATCCTTATCTCTTAAAACATCCATTAATTCATGAATATAGGTTGAACTCATATGATGCCCAACGAAGATAATATGCGGCGCATCGATTTCTTGCTTCGATAAGTAGCTTTGAAAAGAATGATTAAGCATTTCAAGTGCAGCTCGAGCACCTAAGTAAGAGCCACCAATCCCAATGACTAATAATACATCTGAATCTTCGCGGATTTTTTTAGCACTTGCTTTAATTCGAGCAAATTCTTGCTTATCATACGTTTCAGGTAAATTAACCCAACCGAGAAAGTCGTTTCCTGCACCCGTTTTTTCATGTATGGCATGATGTGCAGCATTTACGGCACCTTCTAGATTATCTATTTCCTGTTCATTAAAAAAAGCAAAAGCCTTCTTGTAATTAAATGTTACATGTGTCATCTTATTTCCTCCTTCATCAGCACTTTCAAACCTGTACATAACTTACTTTACCCAAGTGATGTTATGAAATCAAGAAAGACACTGTATAGATTTTTATAAGATGCATAAGCTAAGGTGAATAAAAGAGAAAAGGAGGGTAAATGATGAATGGATTACAACGTACCGCTTTAGCAATTACAATCATTGGTGCAATTAACTGGGGCTTAATTGGTTTATTTCAATTTGATTTAGTAGCAGCTATCTTTGGTGGTGAGCAAAGTGCTGCTTTCGCGCGTGTGATTTATACATTGGTAGGTATAAGCGGCCTAGTATTGCTACCTTTATTATTTAAAACGGATGAAGCATTTGCAGATCAACGTGAGCCTGGGAGGGCTGACAGTTAAATAATAAGGCAAACTCGTACGTTTGAGTTTGCCTTATCATTATTTACTATAATTACCTTCTGATTGCTTGATCCATTCTTCAAGCTTATCTTTTAGTGTATTAAAACCTGCAGAATCATTATCTGTATGTTTTGCTTGTACCTTCTGAGGCTTCGCTTGCTTCTTTGGAGCTTCCTCTGTTGCGCGGATAGACAATGAAACCTTGTTTTTTTCTTCATCAACTTGTAAAACCTTTACCTTTACTTCATCACCGATAGATAAGTGCTCATTAATATCTTTTACATATCCATGTGTAACTTCAGATATGTGAACAAGACCTTGAACCTCGTCATCAAGTGCCACAAAAGCACCATATGGTTGAATTCCTGTAACTTTTCCATCTAAAATTTGACCATTCTCAAATTTGTTTGTCATGCTGAACAACTCCTATACCATTATTCGATTCATTTTACACAATAAAATATTTTAGCATAATAATTAACATGTGGCAAAACATATTAAAGATAACGCTGATGAAAGGGTGATTTATATTGGTACCACTAGAATCAAAATTGGAAAACAAAATTTATTCTTTATTTGTACTTGAGGAATTGTTAAAGCCTGAAGGATTTGTAATTGGTTCAAATTGGGATTATGAGAAAGGATTTTTTGATTTAAAAATAGATGATCAAGGAACTTACTATTTTTTGCGAATACCATTTTATGCAGTGCAAGGTTCCTTAGATTACCCAGGTGTTACTGTCCGATTGGAAAAACCGTTTTTATTAGCACATCAATATCAGAAAGGCTACGATGAAAGCGGATCTGCAGGAGCTTTTCAAGGCACATTTAATCAGTTTCAAGCTCCAACAGATCCTGACGCTGAAGTTCCAGAAGCGTATATAACTACTGGTAAAGAACTAATGAAAAGAGTTGAGGACTTAATCATTCCAAGGGATTAGTCCGATGAGTACATCGTCTTTTTTTAGGATAAATTTTGATGTTGGATTGATATAATAGGTGCTATTTCGAATAATACCTAATAAAATCTGTTGGCTCTTCCGATGAATGGCGGCTGCCTCTCCAAAGGATACATTCTCCAATTCTTCTGGTAATGTAGCATGATGAAATTGTTGAGTTGTTAAGATATGATAAATATCCTCAAATGGTCTCGCCTTGGTTTCTCTAGATAACTCATGGTAAAAAAGAGCACTGGTGAAATCATTAGATCTTAAAATGGTTGTTGCGCCGGCACGATGTGCATTGTCTATTTGTATAGAAGAAAGTATTTCCACTATGATCGGAATTTTAGCGTTATTTCCTCTAATAGCAACGGCTGTAAGGATAGAATGATTATCTGCATCCCTTTCCTTTTTAGTGATATCTGCAGTAATTAATACACGTTCTGCTAGTTTTATATTTGCCTTTTCTAATATACGGTCCTCTGAAGGATCACCTTGTATAAAGTGTACCGGATAATCTGGAAAAGAAACATGGTCCAAGGTTGTATCAATTAGAACCATGCGGATATGCACGGAAGATGTTGAAATAATTTCAATTAATTGTCTGGTCCTCTCGTTCCATCCGATTAAAATTAAATGGTTACTACCTTTAAAAGGGAGTTTACCTTGTGCAAGGTCCTTTTCGTGTTGAATTGTTGCAGCAGATAAAGAGGTTATATAGAAAGCAATTAACCCACCGCCAGTCAAGATTAAACAAATTGCAACGATCTTTCCGGTTGCGGTTAACGGTACAAAGTCTCCGTAACCCACCGTGGCTCCAGTTACAAATGCCCACCATACGCCATCAAATATGCTTGGGAATTGCGTTGGCTCTACGATATGGATTAGGCCACCAAAAAGAAACATAAGCAAAAATATAACTACAAGTAGTCTAATAAAAATAGGCAGTCTGAAGTAGATTTGTTTAAAAATTCGAATGCTCATAACGGTCACCTGTCCCCAAAAATACACGATTCAACGTAGTTTTTTACTCTTATACTCTCCATTATGGACAGGCTTCGCTAATTATAATCTCCAATAGGACAACGGATTAACACAGCTATGTTAACTGAATCACTGATTAACTTCTATTTTTTGCAGTGTTTCTTTTAAACTTTGGTATACATCAGTCCAAAAAGAAGTACGGTTTCGATAAGACTTTGTCATAAAGAGGATCATTTCATCAAATTTTACTTTATAATCTGTAGACTCTTTGCTAGGTAATTCGCTTCGAGATTTTTCTACAAAGGATTGAATTGCTGACGCTCTCGGCCCCCATTTGGCAACTTCATTGCCATTTTTGTCGATAAAAATGAAGATGGGGATGGAGCGAGATTTACCGTTGGTTAAGTATTCATCCATCAGTTCCAGGTTTTTATCTCGATGTAATAAACGAACATCAATTTGGGCTACTTCCGCAATATGTAATAAAATAGGGATGTTCAACATAGCATCGCCACACCAGTCTTCCGTTAAAACAATTACACGTAAATTTTTCTTTTTTACGCTTGCAAAAAACTCCTCATCAGCTGGTAAGGAGAAATGATCATAAATATGTAATAAGTTTTCTTGATGCTGTTCCATTGTTTCAATATATGTGTCAGGTGAAATACCAATATTATACCATTGATTTAAGTCCATCGATTTTCTCTCCTTCAAATCTTTTTATCCCCCATATAACTGGCAGTAAGCCCCCCACATCAAGCAATACAGTAAAACCAATATTGTTAAGTAAGGGATCAATTGCCCGTAAATGTCCTATTGGTTCTAGGGCCTTTAGGTCATACCCTTTTGGTACTACCAATCCGTGTGGGATACACAAAATCCCCACAGATTGAAGTTTCACTTTATTAAAGTGTACACATAGTTATTATACGCGTAAACAAAAGTGCTCTTCATCGAATTTTTTGCTATCATAATAGTAGTACATCATCAAGTTATCGAATAAGGAGGAAAATAGAGTGGTATTAGCAAACCAAGATTTTTTATTAAATTTATTACAAACACCATCACCATCAAGTAGTGAAATGGAAATACAAAAAAAGTGGATACAGTATGTAAAAGAATTTGCTGACGAAATTAGAACGGATCATGCTGGAAACGCGATTGGTGTACTAAATCCAGATGCACCTTTTAAAGTATTACTTGCAGGTCATTGTGATGAAATTGCACTTGTGATTAACCGCATTGATGATCAAGGGTTTTTACATTTTGATCAAATGGGAGGCATTAATCCAAAAGCGGCTGTTGGAATGAAAGTTACTGTTTTAGGCTATCAGCAAACGATTACGGGTGTAATCGGTGTAAATGCTCAGCATCACGGTGGATTAAAGAATGATTTCAGCTTGGAAGATTTATTTATTGATTGTGGGTACAAAACGAAGGAAGAGGCTGAACAACATATCCAAATAGGAGATTTAGTTGTTTACAATACAAAACCAGAGATTTTAAGTGATAGATACGTTTCTGGCCGAGGACTTGATAATCGAACGGGCGCATTTATAGTGGCTGAGGTTTTAAAAGGGTTAAAGGAACGAGGCTGTGAGGTTGGTGTCTATGCAGCAAGTACGGTTAATGAAGAGACAAATATGGGCGGAGCCTATTTTGCAGCTGCGGGAGTTGCACCAGATATGGCAATCGCTTGTGATGTTACTTTTGCTACAGATTATCCAGGAGTGAATAAAAATAAATATGGTGATGTCCGACTAGAGGGTGGACCAGTTCTTGCTAAAGGGGCGCCGATTAATAGGAAAATAAATCAATGGTTAGAAAGAGCCGCGAAGCAGTTAAAGATAAATGTACAATATGAGCTTACACCAAGAATGACAGGTACAGATGCAGATAAAATGAGATTAACCGGTAAAGGGGTTCCTGTGTCTTTAGTGTCGTTACCTTTACGCTATATGCACTCCCCTGTAGAAACGTCTAGCTTGAAAGATATGGAACAAGAAATTGAATTATTAGTTACGATGATTGCTTCTCTAACTGGAAATGAAAGTTTAAACCCATTAGATGAAGATTAAAGATATGTAGCTATCAGTAAGTGCGTATGGTTTCTGCATTATAACGCAAAGTTAACAATATTTCATTCTATAGGCCGAATTATTGTGCGAACATTAAGAATGAAAATAAGAATTATTATCTATGGAATATTACAAAATAAAGTAATATAGTAGTATGTTTTCTGTATTGAAGAAAACATCAATGTTAAAATAGGGATATGCCTAGGTAAATAGCTTCATTTTAGTGAAGCAGTAAACTGTTTTCTAGGCTGTAAAGTAATGGAAAGTAACCCCTCATTCCTTATCTTAATAAGGAATGAGGGGTTTTTTATAGAGTTTTAGTAGGTGAAACATACGAATTAATACCTATGAAAAGTTGATGAAAAAATATTACTAATCTATCAATTTTGAAAATTCAGCTTTTATTCGACTTGATTCGACACTATTTTATCTAGTTAATCTACTATACTTGCTGTAACAACTTAGATTTTTCTGGAGGCACCACTGTCAGTTAAGAACCAAATTTTCAAGGGGGGAGGCAGAAGGTGTTTTTAATTTGTTGGTTCTTGTCTGCATCAGAATGTGTCAAAAATTGAGGGGAGGAATAGCTGTGAAGGCTAAAAGAAGACGACGTCAATCTAAAGCACTAAGTATTGCAGCAACGGTATTAATGACATTTTCGTTAATTACACCAGGAATAGCCAGCGCGGAATCAAGCGGTAAGCTTCATCAGTCTGCCCATGATTCTAATAAGATAGCCGAGGCAAAAGTGAGTGATCGATTAGTAAAAGCATTTAAAGACGACGACAAAGTAACCTTCCTGGTAAAATTTAATGAAAAAGCAGATGTCATGAAGGTCGCAAAAAATGCAAGATCTGATGCAGCAAAAGCAAGCTTGTCAGGACAAAAGGCGGAGCATATGCAGCGCTCAGCTGTAATATCCGAATTAAAGACTACTGCACTAGAATCACAAGCAAATGTAAAAGCTTTTCTGGAGGAGCAAGAGGCAAAAGGTAATATTGAGAGCTTCAAATCCTACCATATTGTAAATGGAATGGCGGTAACTGCTACAAAAGAAATAGCAGAAAAGCTAGCGACGTTTGCAGAGGTAGAAAAAATATTACCAAATGAAGAACGCGAACTTTATGATGTGACAATTGATAAAGAGGCTGGAAAAATCGAATCGGAATTAACCAATATTGAGTGGAATGTGGATCGTGTTGGAGCGCCGTCTGTTTGGGAGATGGGCTTTGATGGAACTGGTACAGTAGTAGCTAGTATTGATAGTGGTGCACAATGGGATCACCCAGCATTACAGGAAAAATATCGTGGCTATAATAACGATACCGGTGAAGTTGATCATACCTATAGCTTTTTCGATGCGACTGCAGATGAAGAAGAAGCATATGACGACCATGGACATGGAACACATGTTACCGGGACAATGGTTGGAAGTGAACCTGATGGTTCTAACCAAGTTGGTGTAGCACCTGGTGCAAAATGGATTTCAGCCAAAGGATTAAATGCAGCAGGTAGTGGCTATGATACATGGCTGATAGCTGCAGCTGAATGGATGCTTGCTCCTGGTGGAGATGCGTCAATGGCTCCAGATGTCGTAAATAATTCTTGGGGTGGTGGACCTGGCTTAGACGAGTGGTACCGTGATGTGGTTATTGCTTGGAGAGCAGCAGAAATATTCCCTGAATTTTCAGCGGGTAACACATCGCTTGGAAACCCAGGTGGACCAGGTTCTGTAGCTGTGCCAGCAAACTATCCGGAATCATTTGCAACTGGTGCAACAGATGTTAATGATGTATTAGCAGGGTTTTCTCTTCAGGGACCATCTCCTTATGATGAAATTAAACCTGAAATTTCAGCACCTGGTGTTAATATTCGTTCCAGTGTACCTGGTGGTGGCTATGAAGGTGGATGGAATGGAACATCAATGGCTGGTCCAGCAGTATCTGCTGTAGTTGCATTATTAAAGCAAGCAGATGCTAGCCTAACTGTTGATGAAATTGAAGAAATTCTTACAACAACGGCTACGCCATTAACAGATGACAACTTTACAGAGGTACCGAATAATGGTTATGGTCATGGGCTTGTAAATGCATATGATGCCATTTCTTCACTTGTTACAGGGTTAGGAACACTTGAGGGACAGGTTACTAAGGCAGGAGAGGATACAGAAGCTCCCGTCTTCGAACATGAAGGTCCTAGTGAATCTTATACTGGAATGGATTTGAATTTGTCCATTCAAGTATCGGACAACATAAGTGTAAACAGTGTAAATCTATCGTATACAGATCAAGATGGTGAAACACAAACTGTCGAAGCGGAACGTGTTTCAGGAGATTATAAAGAAGGTGAATACCAAGTAACGATTCCTGGAGAGCAAATAGATGGTGAATCTCTAACGTATACTTGGACAATTAATGATTTTGGTAACAATGAAGTAACCAGTGATACGTATGAGGTTACTTTATTATCTGGAGTCTCAGTTGGTTTCTCTGACGATTTTGAATCAGCATCGGCTGGCTGGACAGTGTTTGGTGAAAATAACAGCTGGGATCGTGGTGTTCCAACTTCTGGACCAGAGAGTGCAGCTTCAGGAGAAAACGTATATGCTACAAATTTAGCAGGTGAGTATGATAGTAACACAAACACTACACTGGTTATGCCACCAATTGATTTACCAGAAGGAAATGCATACTTGCAATTCAATCAATGGTACAATATTGAAAACAATTGGGATTACGGTCATGTGTTTATATCAACTGACCAAGAAGATTGGACACAATTAACGGAAATAACGAATACCTCAGATGGTTGGGAAAGCGTAGAAGTAGACTTGTCTGAATATAGTGGACAGCGTGTATATATTGGCTTTAATCTTGACACAGATGGGAGTGTCACTAGAGATGGCTGGTATATTGATGACGTAACACTAGCAGATACTTCTAATGGTGAAAGTGCATCTTTGGCAAAGGATCGAGGCTATATAGGGGTAGTTGGTTTCGATAACGCTGCTTTAGGTGTTATTAAAACGGATACAAAGGATACGCTAAAAGAAAAAGTTTATCCTGCAAAAATTCAGCCAGTAAAGCCAAAGAAAGAACCATTAGTAGATAAAGAGGCAGTCAGCCCAACACTACTTCCTATGAGTGCACAGGTTAGTGTCCTAGAAAGTGGTCGTTCGGTGACTACGGACCCTGCAACAGGTAGTTACTCATTACTTCATGCCGCAGGAGAATATACGGTAAAAGCAGAAGCATACGGGTTTGAATCAGCAGAACAATCCGTAACCATTGAAGCTGATGGTGCTGCTGAAGCTGATTTTACGCTAGAAGAAGTTGATCAATACACAGTTAGCGGTACGGTAACTGATCAGCAAACAGGCGAGCCAATCTCAGGGGCTTCTCTTCTATTAGTTGAGGATGCAAATGTTGAACCTGTGACAACTGATGAAAACGGTAACTATTCGCTTACAGCTTATGAAGGAACATATACACTAAAAGTAGTTTCTAGCGGTTATCATGGTACGGAAGTTGAAGTTTCTCTAGCGGATAGCGATACGACAGCAGATGTCGAGTTAGAACCATTCTATACGGTTCCTGGTGGAGAAATAGCATATGATGATGGTACACCAGAAAATGCTCGTGCATTTTATGATGCTTTCAATGGTTGGGCAGTGAAAATGTCTCTTCCTGAAGGAGAAGAAGCTGGGGTAGTTGATTCTGGTGTATTCAAATTCTGGGATGAAGAGTTCCCTAACCCTGGTGGAACTGCATTCCAAGTAGAAGTTTGGGATGCTTCAGGACCAGACGGTGCTCCGGGTGAAAAACTTGCTGGACCATTTGACGCAGAGGCAAATCGCGATAAAGATGCATGGACGGTAGTTGATCTTTCTGAGCATGGAATTACTGTAGATGGTGATTTCTATATGGTATATATCCAAACTGCTCCAAATACAGGTGCTCCAGGTCTAGCTACAGATGAAAGCAGTCCTAATGCTGAACGCAGTTACCAATTAGTAGGAGGGGCTTGGTCTAAATCTCCTGCTAATGAAGGAAATTACATGATTCGCGCTCGTGTAAACTATGAGGTGGAGGAACCTGTCATTACTTCTCCAGCTGAAGATATGATTACAAACGAAACGGAATTGACTGTTGAAGGTACTGCTTCACCAACAACGACCGTTCAATTAATGAATAATGGAGAAGAAGCCGGTACTGCTGAAATTGGTGATGATGGTTCATTTGCTATTCCGGTAGAATTGATGGAAGGAGCGAATGAATTAACTGCTGTATCATTACTTGATGGTACTCCAACAGGTGAATCTGATCCTGTAACTGTAACGTTGGATACAGAGTCTCCTGAATTAACGATAGACAGCCCTAAGGATGGAGAGAAATCTAATCGTGAAACCGTAACTGTAGAAGGTTCAGTTTCTGATACCAACCTAGATTTCGTGGAAGTGAATGGGCAAGAAGCGGCTGTTGAAGATGGCATGTATTCTAAACGAATACTTTTAGAAAACGGAGAAAATGAAATTGAAGTAATTGCTCATGATTTAGCAGGCAATACGTCCACTGAATCTGTTACTATTGATGTAGATTTCACTGCACCAGAAATTGAGAATCTGACTCCTGAGGAAGATGTTACACTTGAAGCAGGTGAGACGGTGAAATTTGAATTTGATAGTGAACCCGGGCTTAGAGCGACGTACTTTATTCATATGCCATTGACCAATACGGTTATGAACGCTACGGAGCTTCCAATGATGGAAACATCAGATGGACATTATGTAGGTTATTGGACTGCAACTAGCAATGTTGTTGCTGAAGGGGCAGTAATAGAAGTAAAGGTCGAAGATGACTATGGCAATGAAACTCGTGAGCAAGCTGAAGGTAAATTATTCATCAATGTCGAAGAATAAGCATCCTTCATAATTTCTTAGCATGTATAAATCACTTCGCTCCATTATTACTGGGGCGGAGTGATTTTTTTGTAGTCTAGGAAATTTTAACGTACTTCCGAAAGAAGTCTCCAACTTCAAGCGTGTGAAGGGCGTAGCCCAACGGTAAGGGGGAGATGAATTTCGGTTGGGTGACAGCCCAAAGGCTTTTTTTCCTTTTTTGTTCAAAGCACAACCCAACAGTGAATGATCGAAATTCATCAATGCCTATAAAAGTGCCAGTTCAAGACTTAGCAAGATGGATTTTCTTCATGTCCGTAAAAAGTTATGGAAAGAAATGTTTTGGTCAAGAAGTTTTTGTTTGTTGACGACTGGCGGTTCGCCTATTGAAATAGTATTTTCACCGTTGATTCGCTCCAGTTGCTACGTTTCTAATCGGATGCTTGCGCTTTTGTTCATTCTATAGTTTAGCTGATTATTGCTTTTCCGCTAAAGTCTATACTTAATTTGATTGAAAACTTATCGATTGAGTAGGTAAACATAGATATTGCAATACGAATAAAGATAGGTTAAAATAACGGTACAACATAATATCGATTCCATCTTCGGGGCAGGGTGAAATTCCCGACCGACGGTAAGAAGCAGTTAATTGCTTTAAGTCCGTGACCCACAGCAGGCATTTTGCTGTGGCTGATCTGGTGCAAGTCCAGAACCGACAGTTACAGTCTGGATGGGAGAAGATGTCGAGCCAAGAAAAGGTGCGTTAGTTCGCACTGCTTTTTCCTAATGAATTTATGGTACCCTAAAGCCCCGGTTAGGCCGCGCTTTAGGGTTTTTCATTTGCTAACTGTTAGGCTCATATCCTTCATCACGAGATAGGAATCGATAATTGATGAAGGAGGAAAACGATGAAACGTAACATGCAATCATCAAAGCTATTAAAACTTATTATTTTATCACTTTTAGGTACCATATCTTTGCTCTTATTTTTCCTGAATTTCCCATTGCCTTTGTTGCCAGGCTATTTAAAAGTAGATTTCAGTGATGTCCCGGCATTAATGGCTTCCCTTATTTTTTCACCATTAGCTGGGGTTATTGTTGTAGCGATAAAGAATATTCTTTATTTAGCTATAAGTGGTGGTACAGATCCGGTAGGAGTTATTGCAAATTTTATGGCCGGGATTATGTTCGTCATTCCAGTATCCCTCTTATATCATAAATATAAAGGAGTCAAAAGTGTTGTTTCTGGACTAGTAACGGGAACGATCATAATGGCTCTGGGAATGAGTTTGTTAAATTATTTCATCATTCTACCTGCTTACAGCTGGTTTATGGGCTGGGAGGATATGTCAAATTCCGTTAAATGGTTCTCCGTTTACGCATATGTTCTTCCATTTAATGTAATAAAGGGTATCATCGTTGGAGCGTTATTTATCCCGTTATTTATTAAATTAAAAAGCTGGATTGAACAAAAACAAGTCCATATTGCTTCATAGAAAAAAGGGCGATTATGTAACGCCGTAGGAGTATAGAAAAACGCTCGTTTTTCTATACTCCTTTTGGTGTGCCAGGCATGTGCGCACGCTCTAGGGTTAAAGTCCCGAACGGTGAAGGTCGTCGTAGGCGTTAGCTGAAAGCAAGGGTATTCAAAGGAAGGCTTCGGAAGCGTTCCATCGTACTAGTAGAAACATTCTTTTTCAAGGAGTCTACGTAATTTGGCTGTGCTCGTATGCACATTTATTTTTATCGTTCGGGCTTTGGATTAACAATTTTAGCTTCGTACACCAACTTCAAAAGGGAGAATACACCATCGATTCTAGGCGAAATAGCAATAGCTTAAAGTTGCTTATCGATACTTGCGCAAAGGAAAATTTTCTTTATTGCTTTTTTTGTCTTTTTGAAACAATACCGATTGTGCATCTAGAAATGCATATGAGTGAGCCTTGCTCATCAGTAATCTTAATATCCCAAACCATTGTTGATTTTCCTGCATGAAGAGGGATGGCAGTAGCTGTTACTATACCGGTTCGCTTACTTTTGATATGATTCGCATTAATTTCAATGCCGAAAATAGATTCTTGCTCCATATCTGCGTGTAATGTAGCCCCAATGCTAGCAGCGGTCTCAGCAAGTGCAGCACTAGCACCACCATGTAAGTATCCAGCTGGCTGATGTGTACGTTCATCAACCGGCATCGTGACTACTACTTTATTCTTCGTCAATGTCTCAATTTCCATTCCTAATGTTTTCAGTAACGTATGGTCCATAGTATAATATCCCCTTATTAAATGTACATACTAATAACTAAAGATATCCCAAGTAAAATTCCGTAAATGGAGTTTGTTTTACCAGTTGCTGCCATTGCTGGCATCATTTCAATTGGCTCTGTCTTGCCTTTAAATTTGTTAATGACATCAACTGCTTTAATAATTCCAATAAATGTAATGAAAGACCATAGTGGGAAAATGTCTGCTATAATAAGCGTCGCAGTCGTTATGAAGGCTACAATGAACATCAATGCTAGAAAGCGGACTGCATTTTTTCTTCCCAAAAGTATAGCTAGTGTTTTCCGACCATTTTCTTTATCATTATCTAGATCACGAATATTATTAGATAGCATGATTGCGCCAATAAACAATGCTATTGGAATGGAAGCAATTAGTACCTCACCAGTGATCGTGTTTGTTTGGATAAAGTAACTAATTCCAATAATGACCGTACCCATTAGGAAACCGGAGAATAACTCACCAAGTGGTGTATAAGCTATGGGTAGAGGACCACCTGTATATAAATAACCAAATACCATACATATTAAACCGATAGCAGCTATCCACCAACTAGATTGAATACTTATATAGATACCAATTAAGATGGCAATTCCAAAAAAAGCAAGTGCTAAGCGGAGGACAGTTTTTGGCTTTATTCCATCACGAACAATGGTGCCCCCGATACCAACAGAATCCTCGGTATCTAGTCCTTTAGCATAATCATAATATTCGTTGAACATATTCGTTGCCGCCTGAATTAGCATGGAGGCAATTAACATTGCGATAAATAATAATATGTTAACATGGCCTTCTCGAAAAGCAAGCATAGACCCAACAAATACTGGAACGAAAGATGCTGTCAGTGTATGAGGACGTAATAAACGCCACCATACTTGAAAACCATCCTTTTCATTCATTGCATCCTTTATATTAACTTTATTTAATGATTGCATGGTATGCTCCTCCTGTTTTTGTACCAATATCATATTAATGATATGGAAATTGCTATATAGTGTCAACGTTTGGGTTTGATTTTCTTGAGAAACAGTTGAAAAGAGAATAGAATAAAGATGGAAGTTTTGTCATTGTTAGTTTAACGGAGGTTTATTCAGATGATTGAAGTACAAGATAAACAACTGGAAGAGATCTTGGAAGACGCAATTAGTAGCCTTTCTATTAATAAGGTCCAGCTTTGTAGCATAACGAAAAAGATTCAACCTAAAAATCCGGTTTGTTTTTTTGAAGCAGCACGACAGATAGAGAAGGATCGCGTCTTTTGGACGAGCACAAATGATGCATTTTCTATAGCTGGCGTTGGAAATGCGTATGATATCAGTGCTAATGAAAATCGTTTTCAACATATGGAATTAAAATGGAAACAAGTAATAGATCAAGCCATTATTCATAATTCGTTTGATGTTCCTGGTACTGGATTAGTCTCATTGGGGGGAATGGATTTTGATCCTAAAAAGGACCGAACCGAGCTTTGGGGCGATTTTCCAGCTATTCAATTTACTGTTCCAGAATATATGTTAACGAAATATAAGGAAAACTATTATTTTACAATAAATGTTTTGGCTAAAAAAACGGATCATCCTATTCAATTGGCAAATCAACTACGTGATACTGAACGTTTCCTTCTCACGCCAATAAAGGCAGAGAAGGAAAAACTACGTATGTTAACTACAAAAGTCATTGCACCTGAAGAATGGAAAAAAACGGTAAAGAAAGCAACGGAAGAAATCCGCCATACATCAATAGATAAAATCGTATTGGCTAGAGAAATGCGTGTGAAATTAAATAAAAATGCTAATATTGCCACGATACTGGATCAGTTGTTAGCAACCCAATCAAACAGCTTTGTTTTTGCTTTTGAACGTAACAACAATTGCTTTATCGGCGCTACTCCGGAGCGATTAGTAAAGATTGAAAATAAACAATTGCTATCAACCTGTTTGGCAGGCACTGCTCCTAGAGGGAAATCAGAAACAGAGGATCGACAAATTAGCAATCAACTGTTCCACGATGAAAAAAATAGAGAAGAGCATGATTTTGTCGTGCAAATGATCAAAAAAGGCTTAAATAAATATTGTGTCAATGTTCATGTGCCAGAGGAGCCGACTGTTTACCCATTGAAAAATCTACAGCACTTATATACACCTGTAACGGGAAAGTTAAAAGCAGGATACAGTATTTTTGACATTGTTGAACAATTACATCCAACACCTGCTCTTGGTGGTGTTCCTCGAAATGATGCGATAACATTTATTAGAGACTATGAATTATTAGATAGGGGTTGGTATGGCGCTCCTGTAGGGTGGCTAGATAGTAATGATAATGGAGAGTTCGCAGTAGCTATACGTTCTGCTCTTATTCAAAATGATGAAGCGTCTTTATTTGCTGGATGTGGAGTTGTAAAGGACTCTATTCCTGAAGCGGAATTTGAGGAGACACGGATTAAATTCACACCTATGCTTTCTGTTTTAGGAGGAGAATCATGAACCACACCGAGACGTTAACACGCTATACAGCAAATTTCATTGATGAATTAGCAAATAATGGATTAACGGATGCTGTAATTTCACCTGGTTCAAGATCTACACCATTAGCTTTGACTTTAGCCGAACATAAACAAATTAAAGAATGGATCATCATTGATGAACGTTCTGCTGCTTTTTATGCACTGGGTATTGCTAAGAAAACCATGCGTCCAGTTGCATTAGTGTGTACATCCGGTACTGCTGCTGCAAATTACTATCCAGCTATTGTCGAAGCTTTTTACAGCAGAGTTCCATTAATTATTCTTACTGCTGACAGACCTCATGAATTACGTGATGTAGGCGCTCCTCAGGCTATAGCACAGTTGAATTTATATGGAGAATATGTGAAGTGGTTTCAGGAAATGGCGCTTCCTGAATCAACTCCAGAAATGCTGCTGTATGCCAGGAATAAGGCTGCAAGGGCTTTTTTTATGGCAAAGGAAGGAAATTGTGGACCGGTTCACTTGAATTTCCCTTTTCGTGAGCCATTGGTCGTAGATTTTCAACTAGATAATTTGTGGGGAGATACTTGTAATACGCCATACCTGCCAACCTATGACGGAAAAAAACAGCTATCACCTACACAAATAGATCAGATGCATGAAAAGTTAAAGCAAAAGAAAAAAGGTATTATTGTATGTGGACCACAGACTGATCCTAAGTTAGGTGAAGTCGTTACAAAGCTAGCTGCTAAATGGCAAGTGCCGGTTCTAGCTGACCCATTATCACAAGTTCGGTCAGGAGAACATGCTAAGGATGTCGTCATTGATGGTTACGATGCCTTCTTACGGAATGAAACAATTCGTGAACTGCTCAAGCCTGAATTTATTATTCGTATCGGTGCGATGCCAGTTTCAAAGGCATACTTATTCTATGTGAAACAGCATAAAGACATTTTACAATTTGTCGTAGAGAATGACCGTGGGTTTCGGGAGCCAGCTGGTAATAGAACTGAGTTTGTCTTTGCAGATTCTGTATTATTTTGTGAGCACCTTACCGCAAATACAGAATTAAAGTTGGACAAAGATTGGCTGTATGAATGGCAACAAACCAATCAGATAACAAAAAAACATCTACTACGTAAAACAAATAATCAGGTTACAGAAGGTGAAGCAATGCGTGGTTTACTGGATGTTATTCCAGATAACAGTAGTATATTTGTTGGGAATAGTATGGCAGTACGGGATTTAGACACCTTCTTTTTAACAACAGAAAAGCGAATTCAGGTTCTTGCTAATCGCGGTGCTAACGGCATTGATGGCGTAGTATCTAGTGGTTTAGGCGCTGCCTCGAATGGGAGTAGATTAACACTTGTCTTAGGAGATCTTTCATTTTTTCATGATATGAATGGATTGCATGCAGCGATGCATTATAAATTGGATGTTACCATTTTACTTATGAATAATAATGGTGGAGGTATATTTTCGTTTTTACCTCAAGCAAATGATAGAAAACACTTTGAGGCTTTGTTTGGTACACCATTAAATATTAATTTTGAACATGTAGTTACGATGTATGGGGGGCGCTACTTTAACCCTCAGACTGAAAAAGAGGTCAAAGAGGCGCTGCTTCAGAGCTATGCAAATATGGGTTTATCCATTATCGAAGTAAAGACAGATAGAGAAGAAAATGCAGCATGGCACCGAGAGAAATGGCAGGCAATTGAAGCTGAACTATTGAAGGGTGGGGCATAAATATTGTATTTCTCCATTAATCAATCTAACTATTGGTATGAAATTCATGGTAATGGTGAGCCAATTGTTATGCTACATGGTTTTACGGGGAGCAGTAGGACTTGGAATTATTTCGTTAATAAATGGAAAAACAAGTGGACATTAATTACCATTGATCTACCAGGACACGGAAAGACAAAGGCGAAGGAGAAGTCGATGGAGGCTTGTTGTAAGGATTTAGATGCTTTATTTAATGCATTAAAGCTTTCATCTTTTTGTTTGCTTGGATATTCAATGGGGGGAAGAACAGCTATATCTTATGCCATACATTATCCTGAAAAGATAAAAGCCTTGCTTCTTGAAAGTACATCTCCAGGCATTGATACGCTTGAAGAGAGAGTTCAACGACAAGAAAACGATAGAATATTAGCCAATAGGATCCTTGAACAAGGGCTTGATTGGTTTGTGTCATATTGGGAAAATATACCGTTATTTCAAAGTCAAACGTCGTTACCCTTAGAAATAAAGCAATCTGTTCGTTATGAACGTCACATGCAGTCAAAAACGGGGTTAGCTGACTCGCTTTTACATATGGGAACAGGTTTTCAACCATCTTGGTGGGATGCTCTAGCGCGACTTACTAAACCTGTATTGTTACTTGCGGGTGAGTTAGATAAAAAATATTGTGAACTGATGAAGGAAATGGACAATCGCTTTCCGCAATCGTTGCTAACCATTGTATCTGAAGCTGGACATGCAATTCATGTGGAGAAACCAGAGATTTTTGGTAAAATAGTATCTGAGTATATCACGGATATTTATCTGGCTGATATATGCAATTAATTTACTAATTGATTACATACTACTTTAAGGAGGAATTATCATGCCTATTCAATGGGAAAAAGTAAGAGAATATGAAGAAATAATCTATGAAAAATATAATAGCATCGCCAAAGTAACAATCAACCGTCCTGAAAAGCGTAATGCATTTACACCATTAACTGTTAATGAAATGATTGATGCGTTTGCTGATGCACGTGATGATTCAGATATTGGGGTCATTGTTTTAGCAGGTGAAGGAGAAAAAGCCTTCTGTTCAGGGGGAGACCAATCTGTACGCGGGCATGGAGGATACGTAGGCGACGATCAAGTACCTAGACTCAATGTATTAGACCTGCAACGTCTTATTCGTACGATTCCTAAGCCAGTAATTGCAATGGTGTCTGGTTACGCTATTGGTGGAGGACATGTTCTTCACGTTGTTTGTGATTTAACAATCGCAGCAGATAATGCAATCTTCGGACAAACTGGACCGAAGGTTGGTAGCTTTGATGCTGGTTATGGAGCAGGTTACCTAGCAAGGATGGTAGGACATAAACGTGCTCGTGAAATTTGGTATTTATGTCGTCAATATAATGCAGAAGAAGCATATGAAATGGGTATGGTTAATACAGTTGTACCACTTGATAAATTAGAAGAGGAAACGATCCAATGGTGTGAGGAAATTTTAGAAAAATCTCCAACAGCTTTACGCTTCTTAAAAGCATCATTTAATGCAGATACTGATGGACTGGCAGGATTGCAGCAAATGGGCGGCGATGCTACTTTGCTTTACTACACAACAGATGAAGCGAAAGAGGGAAGAGATGCATTTAAAGAAAAAAGAAAGCCAGACTTTAAAAAATTCCCACGGTTCCCTTAAGCAATGCAGTCAAAAATAGTGATCTCTTACCTTTGCTTTTTTAGCAAAGGTTTTTTTCTTACATAGCTCTCTATTATAGATTAGACGGCAAACGATTGTAGAACGAAGGAGGTAGGAACATGCAAGATACGATACCACATTGGTTATCTAAACAGGCCGATATATCGCCCAATTGTGCAGCTATCCAATACGCAAATGGATATCAAATAACATTTCAAGAATTGAAGGAACAAAGCCAAATGTACGCGAAGAAATTAGCTACATGGGGAGTGAAGGAAGGCTCACATGTGGCTGTTTTATCGACGAATAAACAAGCGATGATTACTGCAATTCATGCAATTAGCTACTTAAAGGCAGTAGTCGTTTTACTAAATACTCGATTAACGAATGAGGAATTAACATATCAAATTAAAGATGCAGATGCTTCATTTTTAATCTATGCAGATGAATTAAAAGTGAAAGCTGTGCAAATACCCTGTTTAAATAAGGCTGTGTTTGAGGAAATAGATAATTATCACGAGCATGCAGATATTGTCCTTACCACGGAAATACAATTAAATACTCCGTTTTCCATTATGTATACATCTGGCACAACTGGCTCTCCTAAGGGCGTCATTCATACGTACGGAAACCATTGGTGGAGTGCAATAGGGAGTGCACTTAATTTAGGGATTCATTCTGACGATAAATGGTTAGCTGCTTTACCAATATTTCATGTTAGTGGCTTATCCATCCTTATTCGCAGTGTAGTTTATGGTATGTCTGTCTATTTATTAGAGAAGTTTGATAAAACTAGTGTCCAGAAAGCAATTATGCACGAAGGCGTTACCATCGTATCTGTAGTTACTGTAATGCTTCAACAATTATTGGAAGAGCTTGGAACCGATCGTTATCCAACTTCCCTTCGTTGTGTATTATTAGGAGGTGGACCTGCTCCTCGTCCATTATTAGAGCAAGCGAAGGAAATGAATGTGCCAGTTTTCCAATCATTTGGCATGACGGAGACAGCATCACAAATTGTGACACTTAGTGCAGGAGATGCGCTGCAAAAAGTAGGTTCAGCTGGTAAGCCTCTATTTCCAGCGCAATTAATGATAAAAGATCCAGATCATTCTGGTGTTGGAGAAATATGTGTAAAAGGACCAATGGTGACATCGGGGTATTATAAAAAGCGCGAAGCAACTAATAAGGCAATTCAAGGTGGGTGGCTGGCAACAGGTGATTTAGGCTATTTAGATGACGAAGGTTTTCTATATGTTGTGGAACGCAGGCATGATTTAATTATTTCTGGAGGAGAAAACATATATCCATCGGAAATTGAAAGTGCTCTTGCCGGTCATCCAGCAATTAAGGAAGTAGGCGTTACGGGGATCTCTGATACCAAATGGGGTGAAGTACCTATCGCATTTATTGTAACGAAATATCGACTTACTCTACAAGAAATTATGAGCTATTTAGATGAGCATGTAGCAAGTTATAAACAGCCAAAAGAAGTTTATGAAGTAGATGCTTTACCACGTAATGCATCCAATAAACTTGTAAGAAGTCATTTGAAACAGATTAGAGGTAAAGAAGGGTGTAAGCAGCTTAGGTAATTGTCCTCTCATTGATACGAGTGTGTATTTTGCAGTAGGTGATTTTGGATTTATTCCATGGATAGCTTGCTAATTAGGAATATGCTAGTGAGATTGATGAAAGCAATATTGTAAAGAACAAAATTTTAAAATTAATTGAAAATGATTATCAAAGTCATTGACGAATCACGAAAAAGCAAATACACTAAGGATAGCGCTTTGTATTGATCCTCTAAAAATACATATAACACGCACGATATTTTTGGAGGGAAAAGGGAGAGATTCCAATGCAAACCTTAACAGCAAATGATTTAACGCTAGGTTACGGGGATAATATAATTATTGACGATTTAAGTCTAGAGATACCTAAAGGTGAAATTACTGTATTCATTGGCGGAAATGGCTGTGGAAAGTCAACTTTACTTCGTTCGTTGGCACGATTATTGAAGCCTAAACAAGGGAATGTAGTATTAGATGGTGCAGCTATTGCAAAAATGGGGACAAAGGACGTTGCCAAGAAATTAGCGATACTTCCACAAAGTCCCATTAGTCCAGAAGGGTTAACCGTACATGAATTAGTGAAACAAGGTAGACATCCGTATCGTGGCTTATTAAAGCAATGGTCTGACGAAGATGAAAAAGCGGTTAATCACGCTTTAGATTCTACTAACATGTTTGATTTAAAAGATCGCCCCGTTGATTCATTGTCTGGTGGACAGCGTCAGCGTGCATGGATTGCCATGACTTTAGCGCAGGATACAGATATAATTTTATTAGATGAGCCAACAACTTACTTAGACATGACTCATCAGATAGAAGTACTTGATCTGTTATTTGAATTAAATGAGAAGGAAGGACGTACAGTTGTTATGGTCCTTCATGATTTGAATTTAGCATGTAGATATGCACATCATATTGTTGCTATTAAAGATAAACAGATCTTTGCGCAAGGGAAACCTGAGGAGATTATTACATGTAATCTGGTTCATCAAGTTTTTGAAATGATGTGTGATGTTACGTTCGATCCACGATTTGGGACACCAATGTGCATCCCTCATGGAAAAGGACGTTGTATATTTGCTAATGCTACAAATGCGATTAATTAATGCACATAATTTTTCATTTACCCGCTTATCAGAGCGGGCTTTTTTATTTTTCATACATGCTTCTACCTGCTTTTAGGAACATTAACTAAAAGGAGGTGTAGTTGAATGGGAAAAAAGAAATATTATATTAATATGGGATCAGGCGAGATTTCCAAGATAAAATATGATAATAATGATAATTTTGTTATACATGCTACTGATGATGAAATTGTATTATTGAGAGAAAAATTTAATGAGATGAATGCTGCAGGAGTAACTACTTTTTTTCGCGCTCACGTACCAGTTACACCCTATCATAATGATCAGTCTAATGATGATTATGACGATGAAATGACCGAAGCGTATCGTATGATATACGAATTAGGAGATGAAAGTGCGAAAGAACATATAAAGCATATGGGAATATTAGGAGATAGACCTCTTTAAAAGTAAGGGATAAATGCATTACGTGCATGTTATCCCTTTTTATCTCTTAGTTGATTTATTTCATGAAAATGTTTATTATTACCAATTACAAGGAATAGTATTGTATCTGTGAGCTTTTATATTCGTAAAGGAGGCAATTAACATTGAAAAGGAAGCTTTTCATGAATATAGTTTCTCTTTTGGGAGTTACTTTCTTAGCCGTTTTTCTAATTAGTACGGAAAAAGAGCCAATTCTTGCTGCTGCAAAAGTAGAGAAGCAATCGGTCACAGGAGTAGATAAAGGTATAGCTAATAGTACTTCTAATGAACAAGTTACGAATAATTTAAGTCATGATACAATTATGAAGCGAACCAATCAACTTTTGGATTTCCTGCAACAGGATACGGATGAAAGTTATCAAGTAATAACATTTAATACCAAACAAGAGCTTTTAGAAGAATTCTCTAAAATTGCCACAAAAAACGTTGTAGAACCTTATATTGATTATTATTATCAAGAACGGTCAAATGGGTTGTATATTATTCCAATAGAAATCCCACCATGGATAGATGAGAACAATTCATATCGTACCATCCCAGTACATAATGACAAGGTTAAGCTTATCCAGCATAATAAAAGTGCATTACATGGTAAGTATACGATCGAAATAGAGTTCACTTATGAAGATATTTGGAGAATATCTAATATCAAACATAGCTAAATAAATACGGTATTGGTAAAGGCGTTGAAATAATGTATACATTCAGAGACTATTACAATAATGAAATTAAGTTATCATTCGATTATCTTCCTTTTTCCAAAAACCCTAAACATGTATGGATTGTCTGTAAATATCGGGGACAATGGTTATTAACCAAACACAAAGATAGAGGGTTAGAATTTCCAGGAGGTAAGGTGGAAGAAGGGGAAACACCGGAGGAAGCCGCAATAAGAGAAGTAAAAGAAGAGACTGGTGGGTTAGTGAAAAATATGAACTACATGGGACAGTATTTTGTATCTGGTAAAAAGGAAGATGTAGTAAAGAATGTGTATTATGCTTCGATCCAAGCACTAGAAAAACAGGACACATACTATGAAACAGATGGGCCGATACTCTTAGAAACTATTCCATTAAATGTGAAATATCAAAATTGCTATAGCTTTATTATGAAAGATGACGTTCTTGAGCATTGTATTCAATATATACACCAGCATTATTAAAAATCGCCCTTTATTTGGGCGATTTTATATATTTATTAGGAAGATGAATGCTTGATCAGCCACGCTTCCATTCGTTCTACAAATTTGTACATGATGGCAGCGAAGATAGCAATTAATACTAAGCTTGCCATGACTAATGAAAAATCAAACACTTGGAAACCATAAATAATTAGATATCCAAGGCCCTGTTTAGATACGAGAAATTCACCGACTATAACCCCAACCCAGGATAATCCTACATTTACTTTGAGGGTGGAAATCATAGCAGGTAAAGTGGCTGGAAAAATGGCATGTTTAAATATTTGCCATTTACTAGCACCGAAACTAATTAATACTTTCTCAAAATTGGGATCCACTTCATTAAAAGCTGAATAAACAACAAGTGTAGTGATGATAACGGATATAATTGCTCCCATTGCTATAATTGAAACATACCCAGGTCCTAGTGCCACAATAATGATAGGCCCTAACGCTACCTTTGGCATAGCATTCAAAATTACCAGGTAAGGATCCATTATTCTAGAGAAACGCTTCGATGTCCATAAAGATATAGCTAGTAGTATGCCGAATAGTGTACCAATTAGAAATCCAGCAATGGTCTCCAGTAGTGTGACTTCAAGGTGGGTAAATAACGAGCCGTTACTAAATTTTTCAATGATTACTTGACAAATTGTAGTAGGCGAGCTAAATAATAATGGGTCGATCCAATAAAGCCTGCTAGCTATTTCCCACAGTAGCACAAACGTTATAAGTATACTTACTTGCCAAGTATATACGATTTTAGTTTCTTTTTTAACTTTACTTAAATAGGCCTTAAACAGTCGTTCATCCGTATTAGTCGCCTTCATTATTTATACTCACCACCTTTTTTGTTTGTACATTTTCTCTTTGATCAAGCTCCTCCCAAACCTTATCAAAGAGGATTTGATATTTAGGGTGTCGCCTCACAAGTAAAGGTGGTTCATTTCTTAATTCAATTGGCACTTCAAAAACCTTTGAAATGGTTCCAGGATTCGCATCCATTACGAATATGCGATCACTCATAGCAATTGCTTCGCCAATATCATGTGTTACGAGAATAGTTGTTTTATGGTAAGCTTTTAATAATTTTGATACTAGCTCTTCTAATTTAAGCTTTGTTTGATAATCTAAAGCAGAGAACGGTTCATCAAGAAGTAGAATTTTTGGATCATTAATTAGAGTGCGTACAAGGGCAGCACGTTGCCGCATCCCCCCAGATAAAGAACTAGGATATGCATTCGCGACCTCTGCCAATCCTACTTCCTTCAATAGTTTGAGGGCTTTTTGTTCTGTGTTTTTTGAATGTGTATGAGTGATTTTTGGTCCTAGTAAAACGTTATCCACAATGGTTTTCCAAGGAAATAAATAATCTTGCTGAAGCATGTAGCCGATTTCAGATGCTGTCGTTTCAACTTCCTTTTTTTGTAAGCTAACCTTTCCTTCGGTTTGTTTAATAATACCTGCAATGATTGAAAGTATTGTTGATTTTCCACATCCACTAGGACCTAATAAGGCAATAAATTCTCCTTTCTGGATAGAAAAAGAAATATCATCTAATGCCTTTGTATAATTATTTTTCGAGAAATAATAATGTGAGACATGATCTAAGGTTAGAAATGACACCTTTACTCACTCCTTAGTTACGTATTACATCCTCTGCGATCTCTGTATTCACGAGCTCTTCGTATGGTACATCCTCAGGTAATTCACCAGCTTCATTCATTATTTTCTTCAAATTATTCCATTCTTTCTTATCTAGGACAGGATCGGTTGCAAAGGATGCTTGGCTTTTGTAGCGCTCAATGGATGCGGTAAGCATTTCTAGTTCTGTATCTTCAAAGTATGGTTGGATTACTTGAGCAATTTCTTCGGGGGTATGTGTTTCAACCCATTGCTGTGCTTTATAAATAGCTCTAGTGAATTTTTCTACGTCAGCTTTGTTTTTGTCAATAAAGCTTTGTTTAGTCATATATACTGTATAAGGTACGTGACCGGACTCTTCACCAAATGAAGCGACTATATGTCCTTTTCCTTCCTTTTCAAACGTACTGGCAGTTGGTTCAAATAATTGAACGTATTCCGCTTCACCAGATACAAATGCCCCCGGAATGTTAGCGAATTCTATATTTTGCTGTAAATCGAGATCTGTCTGTGGATTAATACCATGCTGCTTTAGCACAAATTCTCCAACCATTTGCGGCATTCCTCCTTTCCGCTGTCCAAGGAATGTTGTATCCTTTAGGTCTTCCCATGTGAAATTTGGTTTAGGTTCTTTTGCTACTAAAAAGGTGCCATCTGTTTGGGTTAATTGGGCAAAATTAATCGCATAATCTTTGGAGTTCTGAGCATAAACGTAGATGGAAGTCTCTGCACCTACTAAAGCCATATCAGCTCCTTCAGATAACAGGGCAGTCATTGTTTTATCCCCACCCCAAGTTGTTTGCAGTTCTACATCTAGGCCTACTTCTTCAAAAAAACCTTCCTCTAGAGCTACGTATTGTGGGGCGTAAAATAAAGAACGAGTTACTTCCGCTATTTTGATCGACGTGTTTTCCTTCGAATTACAAGCAGTAAGAGTTATAATTAACCCGCAAGAGATCAGGATAAAAACCATTATTTTTTTCATTCTATTCGACCCCTTCAAATATTTATATGTCAACACAGTTTATGAACAGCTTAGAAAATGTGTGAATGCCTAGAAAAAAATAAGTCAAATGAATAGATGATCGAATAGTACGAAAATATTTATGGAACAGAAACGCAAGCTCCCGAATAGAAACGTAGCACTTGGAGCAAGTCAATGGAGATAAAGGAAGCACGGTAGCTTGCAAGCCAATGATGACTTAGATTAGGACGATTCGTGAAGTCGCCTCGTTTCTGGGCACTAGAGCTGGACGCAGCTCAATACGCTTTATAATTTACTAGACTAAAAAAAGGGGCTGGGACAAAACCCAGTAAAATAAAAAGTGGTACTCGCCAATAATTTGGTAAGTACCACTTTTTTTGAGATTTATGTACGCAAAAGGGATACCTTCTGGTAAAGTTAAAGTAATCACACCCAAACAGAACCGGAGGTATCCCTTATGTTTAAACATTATACCATGAATCAAGTCGTTTTGCCTTTAGATTTTGAAATGAAATTACAAGAAAATGATATC
>NZ_CANMAB010000003.1:0-97922 GCF_947495635.1 uncultured Virgibacillus sp.
GCTTTGTTGTCGTATAATAGACATAGGGGCATCTCACCTCTCTGTTTATGTTTGTGTGGTAACTAACATTATACAGGATTTGGGGAGGTGCTCTAATCTTTATGTCTTTAAAGTCTTGAGCCCCAAGGGCTCTATATTATGAAATTAACTCATTTAATTTATATTTTCTTTGTAGTAATTGGAGTCCGGCATCACTTCCACTACTTATTAGTAACGCACCTTTATTATTGTTGTTTTTAGCTATTATGGTTCTATTCAACATGCTAGTAACATTTACAGTTGGCAAGCTGTTTAAATTCAGTCTTGAAGAAATGATAGTTGCTAGTAATGCTAATATTGGTGGCCCTACAACCGCTGCTGCTTTTGCAATTGCTAAAGGTTGGACGAAATTAATTGTTCCGATTATGTTAGTTGGTACATTAGGTTATGTGATTGGGAATTATTTAGGAAGTATGGTTTATTATCTTCTTCCATAAAAGTGAACTAGTATATAAAAGAGTGCCCTATGTTATCAATATTGTATGGAAAACCTTTTATATTGTAAATGAAAGGGCACATGTTTGCTAAGTAGCATAGTCAAGGCTAGATTATTAGGTAGTTTCGTTTTCCTACATATTTTATTTTCATTATAGTAATCTGTCTCTATATGCTATGATGGATTAAATAAGAACAATACGCGGAGTGGCACCACTGCACGTAAATAATGTTTCATGGAGAATAAAAATGGAATCGGTTAAAGAAAAGATTTTAGATAATTTATATAAACAACTAAAAACTAAAAATCATATCATTGGTGTAGCTACTGGATCTGGTTTAACAGCAAAATATGCGGAACAAGGTGGTGCAGATTTTATACTGGCGTTAAGTTCGGGTCGATTTCGTCAAATGGGTGTTAGCTCACTTGCTGGGTTTATGCCATATGCAAATAGTAATAGCGTCGTTATGGATTTTGCTCTAAAGGAATTATTGCCTGTAATTAAAAAAATACCCACCATTTTTGGTTTGTTTGCAACTGATCCAACGATTAATTTAGAGGCTTACATAAAAAAGATTCAGGATCATGGTTTTGCTGGAATAAATAACTATCCAACACTAGGATTAATTGATGGTGATTTTCGCGAAGCACTCGAGGAGCAAGGAATATCGTATCAAAGGGAAGTTGAGGCAATTCGTATTGCAAGTCAACGTGGCCTGTTTACTGTTGCCTTTGTCTTTAATGAAAGCCAAGCAAAAGCCATGCTACAAGCTGGCGCAGATATCATATGTGTCCACCTTGGTTTAACAACAGGTGGGATACTAGGCGCAAAACAAATACAATCCTTGCAATCAGCCAAACGAATAGCAATAGCCATATTTAGTGTATGTAATCAATTTAATCGGCCTGTCATTAAGATGGTTTACGGGGGGCCAGTTAACAAGCCAATTGATGTACAGTTTATGTATGATGGAACGGATATAAATGGTTATATCGGTGGTTCTGTCTTTGAAAGGATACCAGCAGAGCAACTTATTATGAAAATAACCAAGTCATTTAAGCAAACGTATGATGTGAAGTATGAAGAATTTATGCAAAAAATTATAAACGGCTTTAGTAGTAAACAAGATTATATTGCGTTTATTAAAGATTATATAAGTACACATTATATGGAGCAAATTACCTTGAATGATCTTGCGAGTATCTTAAACCTATCTAGGACTTATTTAAGCACATTGTTTAAAGGAGAGATGGGGATTTCATTCGTTAACTATTTAATTAACTTTCGATTAAATAGGGCCATTGAAATTATGTACGAAAAAGATCTTCCTTTTTCGACAATTTCAGAAATGGTTGGTTATCCAAACTATACGCAATTTAGTAAGATATTTAAAAAAAGATATGGATTATCACCCAAGCAATATAAAAAACAAACATTAGGACAAAATAAACGAACATAAATACATTAATTTTCCGCGGAGAAAGCGATATCATTGGGATAGAGGGATAAATTGAAATTGCAAAAAGATAGAGATTACCCCGCACTGAAGCAATGGGTCATTGCTAATGTCATCACATCCTTGAAAAGATATCGCTTTTTTCGTGCGAAGTTTTCTGGAGCAATTTTAACTTTTCCTCCAGCTACCTTTAAAGCAGGACAGGACATTGTAGACTAAATAACAGATTTAACCTAACCAAAATTGAATGTGTAGCCAGCTAGCAAAGGTAGATGTTACGTTTTTAAATTATTAAAAGAAAAGGGGAGTTGGAAATGTCGAAAACAATTGCATTAGCAGGTACTTTTGATTCAAAGGGTAAAGAGTTTCAATACGTTAAAGAGTTGATTGAATCACTTGGGTTTCAAACATTGACTATTCATACAGGTGTTTTCGACCCTGTTTTTCCTCCAGATGTATCTAATACAGAGGTATTTGTTGCGGCTGGGGAAGATAAACAACAAATCGTAGCGGCAAAGGATCGAGCTCATGCTACGCTCGTCCTCTCTAAAGGTATGGAACTACTACTGCCAAAACTATATGATGAAGGAAAATTTGACGGCATTCTATCTTTTGGTGGAACAGGAGGTACTTCTATCGTTACACCTGGCATGAGAGCACTGCCTATCGGTGTACCAAAAGTTATGGTATCAACAGTTGCATCCGGAAATACGGAGCCATATGTTGGGACAAGTGATATTATGATGTACCCTTCTATTGTTGATGTAGCTGGATTAAACTCTATTTCTACCAAAATCTTCACAAATGCAGTCTTTGCAATTGCTGGAATGCTGACATATGAAAACAAAACAACGATTGAAAAAAAACCTTTAATCGCTGCGACAATGTTTGGGTTAACGACTCCCTGTATTAACTATGCAAAAGCATATTTGGAAAAACAGGGATATGAAACATTAATTTTCCATGCTACAGGAGTTGGTGGCCGTACAATGGAAAACCTTATTGAGAATGGTTTTATTAAGGGTGTGCTTGATTTAACAACAACAGAATGGGCAGATGAGCTATTTGGTGGTGTATTAGCAGCTGGCC
Source organism: uncultured Virgibacillus sp. (assembly GCF_947495635.1). Classification (NCBI taxonomy): domain Bacteria; kingdom Bacillati; phylum Bacillota; class Bacilli; order Caryophanales; family Bacillaceae; genus Virgibacillus; species uncultured Virgibacillus sp. Next base: position 3,022 of record NZ_CANMAB010000003.1, read on the forward strand.
CACATCGATTAGAAGCAGCGGCGAAACATCGTATTCCTCAGGTTGTATCTGTTGGTGCAATGGACATGGTGAACTTCGGACCGTATGATACTGTTCCAAAGCATTACGCGGGTCGAAATTTTTATAGGCATAACCCTACCGTTACATTAATGCGTACGAGCGTTGAAGAAAATAAGCAAATCGGTGAAGCTATTGCAGCCAAATTAAATAAGGCTGAGGGAGATACTGCTCTTATATTACCGCTAAAAGGGCTTTCTGGACTAGATGTAAAGGGACAGGACTTTTATGGTCCTGAAGAGGATACGATGTTATTTGATACGTTAAAGGAAAAAGTAGATCGTTCAAAAGTACAATTGATAGAGCTTGATAATGTTATTAATGACAAAGCTTTTGCTGAAGCGGCAGCTGAAAAGTTAATTCAATTAATGGAAGCTAAAAAAGGAGAGAACTAAATTGTATTCACGCGAAGAAATTTTAAATCGATTTAAAGAAGAGGTCAATGAAGGGAAAATATTATTAGGTGTGGGAGCTGGCACAGGTATAACTGCTAAAAGTAGTGAAGCTGGTGGTGCGGATATGCTAATTGTTTATAATTCTGGTCGATATCGGATGGCTGGTCGTGGATCATTAGCAGGATTACTTTCGTATGGTGATGCAAACCAAATTGTTGTAGAAATGGGGAGCGAAGTGTTACCAGTTGTTCATCACACACCTGTACTTGCAGGGGTGAATGGTACAGATCCATTTAGAGTGATGGATGTATTTCTAAAGCAATTAAAGTCACAAGGCTTTAGTGGTGTACAGAATTTCCCTACGGTTGGTTTGATTGATGGGGTGTTCAGACAAAATCTAGAGGAAACGGGCATGGGATATGATCTTGAGGTTGATATGATTAAAAAAGCGCATGAATTAGATATGCTCACAACTCCGTATGTGTTTGATGAGGAGCAAGCGAGAAAAATGGCGGAAGCTGGAGCAGACATATTGGTTGCGCATATGGGACTCACAACAAAAGGAACGATTGGAGCTAAAACTGCGTTAACTTTAGATGACTGTGTAGAAAGAATTCAAAAAATCATCGATGCTGGGAAGTCCGTAAATCCAGATATTACAGCTATTTGTCATGGTGGACCGATAGCCGAACCGGAAGATGCAGCATATGTAATTGAAAGAGTAGATGGTATTGTAGGATTCTTTGGAGCATCAAGTATTGAAAGGTTTGCTGCTGAAAAAGGTATCAAAGAGCAAGCAGAAGCTTTTAAAGATATTCGAAACTAACGTAATTAATTTAGCTATAATGGGAAGAAATGTTTAAACAAGGGGGAGTACAAATGGTTATCGATTGGTCAGTAACGCAGGTGTATAATACGATTATGGCGGTAGCAACTGGTGTAGGTTTATTATTAATTCTGCGATTTGCATCACATGTGAACAGAGGGCGCGTTGGACAGCTGGAGGGGTGGGCCATTGGCTTTGCTATCCCTGGTTTTATCCTTACAATAACTGGTACGCATATGAGCTTAACATGGCCGTTGTCTAAAATTGGATTTCCCTTCGATGATATCATCTTTGGAGAACCATCCTTAGCTTTTGGGGTAATGTTGTTGGCAGCTGCTATTTTATTATGGAGAAAGTCAAACGTATATATGGCTGAAGGTATAAATATGAACCATAATAAGACGGTTTCTGAAAAGTTACAACAGGAGCTACCTTATTTGTTAAAACCATTAGCTTATTTTGCTGCAGCAATGGGGCTAGCACTTTTTTCAGTGGCGATTGCTGGAGTAACTTATCAGTTATTTGCTGCTCCACCAGAAGAACCGATTTCGGGTGCATTTGCAGATTATCCGCTAATCGAGGCAATGTTTATTTCAGGATTATACGCGATTACAGGGCTGGGGGCAGTGTTATTTCCATTTATCCTAAAGCCAAAGCCTAATAAAAGCTTATTAATCATTATTAAAATGGCTTGGACTATTGCAGGATGGGTTTTTGTTTTATTTGGTGTGATGAATTATTTTACCCATATCGGACTAATTGTTAACACGATGTGATTCATTTGTTCTTGGCTGTTATACAGTTTAAAAAGGTGAACGAGTTTACCGTAACTTGTTTACCTTTTTACTATTTTAGCGTTTTGATGGGTAACATATTCTAGATGGACATATGGTATGAAGCTTACTTGTTTTGGTATGATGCAGTATTTTGTCTTGTCTCAAGCACATTTATCGTTAGTTCCGATATATCAGTGTATAATAATATATAGTAACTAAATAATTATAAATAACTAAAAGATAGGAGTTGTATATGTTTGAAGGTTCAAGCAGCTGTTACACATAGTCAAGGTGATGATTTTAAACTAGAAGAGGTGGAGCTTTCTGAACCTAAACCCAATGAGGTTGTTATTAAAATTGTAGCTTCTGGTGTATGTCATACCGATGCAGTAGCAAGAGATGCGGGCCTTGCACCATTCCCCGCCGTACTGGGTCATGAGGGGTCAGGTGTTGTTCAAGAGATTGGAGATGCAGTCACTACAATTGAGCCTGGCGACCATGTCGTCATTGCATTTGCTTCATGCGGGCATTGTGAAAACTGTTTAACAGGGCATCCATCTGTTTGTCTAGCATTCAATGATTTGAATTTCGGAGGAAAGATGGAGGATGGAACATATAGAATTCATCAGAATGGACAAGCATTATCCACTTTCTTTGGACAATCTTCTTTTGGAACATTTGCTGTTGCTAATGAGAAAAATGTTGTGAAAGTCGATAAAGATGTTGACTTAGCATTATTAGGACCACTTGGATGTGGAATCCAAACTGGCAGCGGTACCGTTTTAAATAAATTAAAACCCGAATTTGGTTCATCAATTGCAATATACGGTAGTGGTGCTGTTGGATTAAGCGCAGTTATGGCTGCTAAGATTCAAGGATGTAAGCAAATTATAGCTGTAGATATTCATGAGAGTCGTCTAGAATTGGCAAAAGAATTAGGTGCAACTCATGCTATAAATAGTAAAACGACAGAGGATGTTGTGAAAGAAATAAAAGAAATAACCAATGGGGGAACGCACTATGCCATTGATACAACTGGAGTTCCTCCTGTGGTAAAACAATCCATACATGCGCTTCGCCCTTTAGGACAATGTGCAATTGTTGGTGTTACACCAGAAATAACGTTTGATGTGCATAATGATATCATGGCAGAAGGCAAAACGATTATGGGAGTAATTGAAGGGGACGCCATACCTAAAGTATTTATTCCTCAGCTAGTTGAGTATTATAAAAATGGACAATTTCCGTTTGATAAATTAGTTAAGTTTTATGAGTTCGAGCAAATTAATGAAGCCTTTGCAGATTCAAAGAATGGTGTGACGATTAAGCCTATTGTAAAAATGGCTGAATAGTATTTTCCATAACTATAAATAAAAATGAAGCGAATAGCTTGTTCGCTTCATTTTTATTTATATATAGCGTATAGCGCAAAGTATAGCAAATTAATACGATTGTTAGTTTTAAATCAATGGTGATTGCACATAATAAGGATAATAATTGTAGAAGTTTGGTGATTAGATGGAGATTAATAATATGTATCAACCTGGTGAAGTAGTTTATGTTATCATTCGCAATCCGCACGCACAGGATGTTGCCCAGGTTCAACAGGCGGCGGTGGTAGAAAATCCTGAACTGCCACAAGAATTAGCCCTGTTTATATATGAAACCTATTATCCATTAACGGACGAGATTGCCGTATATAAGTCTGCTAATGAAGCCGAAGAGGCATATCAGGCAGCTTTTGGCTTACCAGAACAAGGAGACTACAATGGTTAAACCATTTGTTCCACAGCTTGTCTATGTTGAACCTAATGCATTGACATATCCACTAGGTAAAAAATTAATCACGAAGTTTGAGGATATGGGTATTGAGATTAGAGAAACAACATCTCATAATCAAGTTAGAAATTTGCCGGGGGATAATCATTTTCAAAGATATCGAGTAGCTAAGTCTACACTAGTTGTTGGACTGCGTAAGACCTTAAAGTTCGATACCTCAAAGCCATCAGCTGAATATGCTATTCCTTTTGCTACTGGATGTATGGGGCATTGTCATTATTGCTATTTACAAACAACGATGGGAAGTAAACCGTATATTCGGACCTACGTCAATGTAGATGAGATATTCGAAGCCGCAGAGCAATATATGGACGAAAGAGCGCCTGAAACAACACGATTTGAGGCATCATGTACGTCAGATATAGTTGGAGTAGACCACCTAACACATACTTTAAAACGGGCCATTGAATACTTTGGCGAATCGGAATATGGCCAATTACGGTTTGTGACCAAATTTGCACATGTTGATCATTTATTAGATGCAAAACATAATGGTCGAACTCGATTTCGTTTTAGTATAAATGATGACTACATCATTAAATATTTTGAACCTGGCACATCTCGGTTGAATGAACGTATTGAAGCTGCTGTAAAGGTAGCAGAGGCTGGATACCCATTAGGGTTTATCGTTGCCCCGATTTATCTACATGATGGTTGGAAGCAAGGGTATCATGAAATGTTTGAAAAATTAGAAGCAGCTTTATCAACAAAAGCGAAAAAGGATCTAACGTTTGAAATGATTCAGCATCGATTTACCAAGCCAGCTAAACGAGTCATTCAAGAAAATTATCCAATGACAAAATTGGAATTAGATGAATCGAAACGGAAGTGGAAGTGGGGAAGGTACGGAATAGGAAAATACGTTTATATGGATGAGGAGCAAGAAGATATGAAGGATACGTTAGGTGGATATATTCATAAATATTTTCCAGAGTCTAACATAGAATATTTTACGTAATGTTAGACCGTGACATCATATGTGAATGCCAAGCCTATTCGAAAAGCTTTAGCTTGTCTTTGAATTGGCTCGGCTTTATTTGATGTTAGATTATCTAAACTAAGTAGCGTAGGTAAAATACAATGGCTCTCCTAGCGAGAGTGGGCCCCAATAATGCCCCTGAAGGGATCCAAAAGTTTGACAGTGAAGTAATCTCCCACAATGCAGTACAAAATCTCAACATTCCGTAATAGACCATTCTTTTTTAGAGGATAGGGTATAGTATTGCCAAGCTTTTTAATCAACGGTTACTAAGAATAACCCCTTTTTCCCTTAAGTTATCGATACATTCCTGCAAATATGAATTATTATGCTCGGGGTATATGGGATGATCGATGTTACGATTTGCATCCATACCGTAAAAACTTTCGGCATCATGTGGTTCTGAATTTTTCCCCCGGTAATATGGATCTTCCCATGATGGATCAATATTATATTCTCTCTTCTTCATTTCAATCATAATGCGTTTATGATATAAAAAAAGTCGATATGGGGAGTAGTGGAACACATAATTTACCGTAGCATGTTTTTTCCCCCATCCCTTGCCTCGTAACGCACAGCATTCACGGTGTTGTCCTAGTAATTGTTGACGTGGCAAAGCTTTAATTAGGGATTCGTGCCAAAGACGCATTGAAAAAACCTCCTTACTATATCTATCTCATAAATAAACGATATCGTTGCACATCGTATCTTCTCATTGTAATATAGATAAATGTACAAATGAAGGGGAGCTTAATTATGAGCAAGCGATCAAAGGCAAGAATTATCTTTTTCCTTTATATTTTAGTGTTATTATGTTTTGATACAACCTATTCGTTTATGATTTTTAATTTATTTCTTGCTTTTGCTGCATTAGAGCTTTCTTTTTTACTTCCTCTATTTCGAATAAGAAATAATAAAGAAATAGTGATGAGTATGTTTTTTGTTGTTACTTTTATTTTGCTATCTCCAAATGCTATTTATGTAGTAACAGATTTAATTCACCTAACTTTTTTTGATTTTGATTTTATGGAAGGACTAGAGTTGAAGGAATGGTGGAATTTTACGATATTAGTTAGTGGCGTATTTTTGGCTTTATTTTATTATGTGCTAATGATGGACCAAGTCCGAGCCTTTTTAGGAAGGTCAAAGTGGATGAATTTGATATTACTATTAATGATTATATTATCAAGTATTGGTGTATATATTGGTAGGTTTTTACGCTTCCATTCTATTCACATTTTTACAGAGCCATTAACTGTAGTTTTTCAAATTGTTCATTCACTAGACTATTCTTCTGTTCTATTTATAGGTTGGATGACGATATTGCAGATAATTATATGCTGGTTGTTTTTAGATGAAGTAGGTGTTAAAAATGGTACATAATCTATGGACAGAATTATATATTGTTCTATTACTACTAGCAGCAGTTGTGATTATTTCGCAATGCTATATTACATATCTATTTCATAAGTATGAGCAAGCAAAAATTTGGAAAGTTATTGGCATTCTTTTCCCATTAGGTCTAAATATATATATCTATCAAATTATTAAACTTGAAAAACGACTTAACAATTTTCTGCAAATAGCCTCAATGGAACGAAGGGATTGGCGGACTGCTTATTTACTTGTTTTGGCTCAATACCTACTGCTTTTTGCTGTCTTCGGCTTATTTGCTTCTCCATAATAAATAAAATACCTCCTTGACATTATACCTATAGGGGTATAATATGGATGTAGATTACAGGAAACAAGGAGGGAAATATGACTGTCTTACTATTAGTTATGATTAGTTTATTATTGCTTGTCCTTTATCGACGATATATACCCGTTTGGGGTATTGGAAAAATAAATATTGATCGTGTCTCCTCATGTAATGATAAGATAACCATTGTAGATACGAGAGACTACCAAATATCATCACAGGACATGATTGATAATGCGTGTTGTTTACCAATGCCGTACCTTCATCGTTATTATAATGAATTACCAAATCATAAACTCATCATTGTAGCAAAGGATCGGGTTGATAAAAATTTAAGCTCTCGTTTTTTACGAAAAAAAGGAAAGCACGTTATAGGCTATCATGTAGCTGCTAATGAATAAAGGAAAGGAGGGCTGGAGAAATGAAGTACAATTCGAATGTGAAAAATAGAATGAAGCGGGTTGAGGGGCAGATTAGAGGCTTGTTAAAGATGATGGAAGACGAAAAAGATTGCCGTGATATTGTTACGCAAATGTCTGCTGTAAGAAGTGCAATTGATCGTACGGCTGCACTGATTGTAAGTACAAACTTAGAACAGTGTATTCGAGAAGAAAAAGAAAATGGTGAAAGCTCAGAGGAAATTATACAGGAAGCAGTACAATTACTGGTTAAGAGCAGGTAACACATTGACAAACTAGTAGCAAACTACTACCATGTAGAAGGGGTTAACTTAACCCTATTTTTTATAAACGATATAATACCCATTCGGGTATTAGTAAAATCCGAAAGAAGGTGCTGTGAAGATGACTGAAAAAAAGAAAACAACAATTGTATTATTTAGCGGGGACTATGATAAAGCAATGGCCGCTTATATTATTGCTAACGGTGCTGCTGCATATGACCATGAGGTGACTATTTTTCATACCTTTTGGGGGTTAAATGCATTACGTAAAGAAAATCAAGTTCCAGTAAAAAAAGGTTTTATGGAAATGATGTTTGGGAAAATGATGCCAAAAGGTACTGATAAAATGGGATTATCTAAAATGAACTATTTAGGGATGGGTCCCAAAATGATAAAAAGTGTTATGAAAAAGCATAATGCTATACCACTTCCTCAGTTAGTAGAAATGGCTCAAGAACAAGATGTAAAATTAATTGCCTGTACAATGACAATGGATCTACTTGGATTACAAAAAGAGGAATTATTAGATGAAATTGAGTATGGTGGTGTTGCTGCTTATATTGGTGATGCTCAGGATGGGAATGTAAATCTATTTATCTAATTTTTTTCGGGTTTATATACCTGTACCTGTATATGTGTTTTACCAACTGTGAATGAATAGGAGGAAAGTGTAATGAAGGAGATTACTACCAAGGAATTAGCTCAAAAGGTTTTGGCGGGAGAAAAACTATATATTATAGATGTCCGCGAAGATAATGAAGTAGCTCAAGGAAAAATACCTGGAGCTAATCACATTAAATTGGGTGATATTCCTGATAAATTAGGAGAATTAGATCAAAAGAGACACTATTATATGGTGTGTCGATCCGGTGGTAGAAGTGGAAAAGCAGCTACATTTTTAGAAGATAAAGGATTTGATGTTACGAATGTTGCTGGCGGCATGCTCAATTGGGAAGAAGAACTAGAAAAATAGGAGGGATTACATGAGTATACAAGCAAATGATGTCTTGGATGCAAAAGGATTGGCTTGTCCAATGCCAATTGTAAAAACAAAAAAAGCTATTAAAGAATTAGATCCAGGTCAGGTAATGGAGGTGCAGGCAACTGACAAAGGTTCGACAGCTGATTTAAAAGCATGGGCAGAAAGTACAGGTCATCAATATTTAGGCACTGTTGAAGAAGATGATATATTAAAGCACTATGTACGCAAAGCAAGTGTTGCTGAAGCTAAAGAAGAAAAGAAATATGAGAAAATAGCTGAACTATCTACCTTGCAAGCTAAATACAAAGAGGGTGCAACTATTACTGTTTTAGATGTACGTGAGCCAGCCGAATTTGCCTTTGGTCATATACCTGGGGCAGTAAATATTCCGTTTGGTGAATTGGTAGAACGCTTCGAAGAACTAGATAAGAAAAAAGAATTATATATTATTTGCCGTACCGGGAGCAGAAGTGATTTAGCTGCCCAAAAGTTAACAGAAGCAGGATTCACCAATATATGGAATGTTGTACCAGGTATGTCCAAATGGGATGGTCCATTAGCAAATGAACGTTAAGGAGGAAGTAAAATGTCAAATACAAAAGTAGCAATTATCGCAGCAAATGGGACGTTATTTGATGCATATAAAGTTTTTAATATAGCAACAGCAGCAGCTGCGTCTAATGCTGAGGTAGGGATATTCTTTACGTTTGAGGGATTGAACCTCATTCATCAAGATAAGTATAAAAATTTGCCACTTCCAGAAGGAAAAAAGGATTTTAAAACAGGCTTTGAACAAGCGAATGTTCCATCCATTAAGGAGCTTGTAGCTATTGCTCAAGAAATGGGAGTGAAAATGATAGCTTGCCAGATGACAATGGATGTTATGAAGTTAGAAAAGAAAGCCTTTGTTGAAGGTATAGAAGTTGGTGGAGCAGCTACCTTTATTGAATATGCCAAAGATGCCAATATTTCATTATCATTTTAGTTAGGAGGAAGAGTAATGGCAAAAACAATTTCAACTAAAGAAATAGCTCAGAAAATTATTAATCATACGAAAATTATTATTTTAGATGTGCGAAATACAGATGAATTTGATAATTGGAAAATAGAAGGGGGACAAGTTGAAGTTATTAATGAACCATACTTCAACTTATTAGATAGTGTTGATCCTGTGGCTAATAAGCTATCAAAAGACCAAGAAATAATTGTTGTTTGTGCTAAAGGTGGTTCATCTGAGATGGTAGCCGATCTCCTAGAGGAAGAAGGATATATTACTGTGTATAGCTTAGAAGGAGGTATGAAGGCCTGGAGCGAGCACTTAGAGCCTATTAAAATCGGTGATCTAAAAGAGGGTGGGTCATTATACCAATTCGTACGTTTAGGAAAAGGCTGTCTTTCTTACTTTGTCCAATCAAATGGAGAAGCCGCAATTATCGATACTGCACGTATGACAGATGTTTATGAGGAGTTTGCAAACGAAAAGGAAGTACGAATAAAACACTTACTTGATACTCACCTTCATGCAGATCATATTTCTGGTGGTCGAAAACTCGCTGAAAAAGTTGGAGGTACGTATTACCTTCCTCCAAAGGATGCAGAAGAGGTAACATTTGATTTTACACCTTTACAAGAAGGTAACGATATCATCGTTGGGAATACGGAGGTAAAGGTACAGCCTATCTATTCACCTGGCCATACCATTGGAAGTACGTCATTCATTATTGACGATACCTATCTATTAACTGGTGATATTCTATTTGTTCGATCAATTGGTCGTCCAGATTTAGCGGGTTTAGCGGAAGATTGGGTAGGTGATCTACGTGAAACACTTTATTCTCGCTATAAAGAGCTTTCTAATAATTTAATTGTTCTTCCAGCTCACTACTCTTTTGCTGAGGAATTAGGAGAAGGTGGAGAAGTATCAGCACGATTAGGTGATCTTTATGCAAGAAATGAAGGATTACAGGTAGAGGGTGAACAAGAGTTCCGTAAAATGGTGACGGAAAATTTACCACCACAACCAAATGATTATCAGGATATTCGGAGAACCAACATGGGTAAAATTGACCCAGATCAAGAGAAACAAAAAGAAATGGAAACTGGCCCTAACCGTTGTGCGGTTGAAGGTTAATTTTAAAGGAGGAAGTTATGATGAAATCAACAAAAGTATTAGATGCAAAAGGGTTGGCTTGTCCAATGCCAATTGTACGTACAAAGAAAGCAATGGAAGAATTGAATTCTGGAGATATACTGGAGGTTCATACAACTGATCAGGGCTCAAAGAGTGATCTTACGGCATGGGCTAAGGCAGGGGGACATGAATTGCTGAAGGATACAGAAGAGGATAATATATTAAAATTTTGGGTTAAAAAAGGATAAAGGAGGCTCACTTAGGTGAGCCCTCTCTATTTAGGGGGATTTAGATATGGAATATAGTCTATTGTTTATCGTTACCATTTTCTTAATTGGATTTATTGGGTCATTTATTTCTGGTATGGTTGGTATTGGTGGATCTATTATAAAGTATCCAATGCTTTTATATATACCATCATTGGTCGGATTAACGGCGTTTACTGCCCACGAAGTATCAGGAATAAGTGCGGTACAAGTATTATTTGCCACTATAGGTGGTGTTTGGGCCTATCGTAAAGGTGGGTATTTAAATGTAATCTTAATCATCTATATGGGTATTAGCATCTTACTTGGTAGTTTTATTGGTGGCTATGGATCGCAATTTATGAGTAATGGCGGAGTAAACCTTGTTTACGGTATTCTTGCTACCATAGCAGCTGTCATGATGTTCGTACCTAAAAAGGGAATTGATGATATTCCGATGGATCAAGTGAAATTTAATAAATGGCTTGCAGCATTTCTCGCCTTTTTAGTAGGTATCGGTGCTGGTATCGTTGGTGCTGCTGGAGCATTTATCTTGGTCCCGATTATGCTACTTGTATTAAAGATACCGACAAGAATGACAATTGCTACTTCCTTAGCTATCACCTTCATTTCTTCTATTGGTGCAACGACAGGAAAGTTGTTGACAGGACAAGTTTTATTCATTCCAGCAATTCTTATGATTGTGGCAAGCTTGATTGCTTCACCATTGGGAGCTAATTTTGGGAAAAAGGTAAATACAAAGCTTTTACAGTGGATATTAGCAATTCTTATCTTAGGAACAGCCATTAAAATTTGGTTGGATATTCTCGGATCATAAATTAGTTTACGCGATACGTTATTGAATCGATATAATTACTGATTTATCCCACATATAATTGGCAGTATAGACCCATTTCCAGCAAAAAAGTGAAACCAATATGGATAAGTGGGAGATAAACAAAATCTCCCAACTGATTGAAGTCTCACTTTATTTGGTTAGTCTTTCAATTTGATGAGAAGTCTGCTCTCCTAATTCCGATGCAGCATTATATAAATATTTTAAAACAATGCTACGTATTTCAGGAGAAATTCCAGTGAGATCCCTAGCGAGATTAGTTACTAAATGTTTTTGTTGTTGCACTGGGAGAGAGTTATAATACGCTCCAGCCTGTGCAAAGTCATCTTGCTTGGGGGTTCCCGACCTGGCAAGCCTACCTTCCACATACCTGTCACTGCCACTCGTAACAAGGTCGCCTGGCCACCAATTTTCTTGATGGTTGATCGGAATTTTACGGAAATCGGGTCCGATTCGTCTGCGCTGTGAATCCCAGTAAATATTGGCTCGACCCTGTAGCATTTTATCGTCCGATAACTCCGCACCTTCTAAAAGGTTAGAAGGTGAAAAAGCGATCTTTTCCACTTGCTCCATATAGTTATCAGGATTTCGATTTAATACCATTTTTCCAACAGGCAACATTGGATATTGCTGCTCATCCCAGACCTTTGTATCATCTAACGGATCGAAGGGAAGCTTATCTGTATCAGCAGGGTCCATTAGCTGCACGTATAGACCATATTCTACAGTCTTTCCAGCAGCGATTGTATCATATAAATCTTGACCAGCGATATCCGGGTTTTCACCCGCAAGCTTTGTTGCTTCACAGCTATCTATATATTCTACTCCCTCAAAAGGAATCCAATGGTATTTTATGTAATGTCTTACTCCTTTAGCGTTTTTCCACACATAAGTGTTCACACTATGTCCCGGTAGATGGCGAAGACTTTTTACCGTTCCTGCGTCAGAATAAATTCTAACAACAAAATGGGTGGACTCAGGTGCTCGAGCTACAAAGCTCCAGAATCTTTCAGGATCAAGTAGATTATTTTTGGGCGATGGCAAAAAAGCTTTGATGGATTCTGGAAAACGAATCGCATCCCGGACAGAGAAGACCGGAATATGATTACAAATTAAATCAAAAATGCCGTTCGTTGTATAGAATTTCGTAGAAAATCCGCGAACGTTTCGGGATGTATCTGGTGTGCCTTTTGTGCTTACAGCAAGCGAAAACCTTACTGCAACGGGAACTTTATGACCAGGGGATTGTAAAAAGGAGAGTTTTGTATACTCAGACATTGCATTTATTGTCTCAAAATAGCCAAATGCTCCGAAGCCTTTTACATGTACTGGTCGCTCTATCATTTTTTCATGTACAAATGATTCAAGGGTTTCATGAACAATATTATCTTGTTCTAGAACAGGACCTCTTTTACCAACAGTCTGTGAGTGTAGCTTTGCAGGTAAATCCTCTGCCCACTTTTGAGCTTTGTGAGATGTTTTAGAATGTTTATCCTGCTGATTCGATTTCTGTTTATGGACAGGTGATTGATTCGAATTAGACTTATTTAGAGAATTATTATGTTCTTGATTAAACCAACCATTATTACGATCCATTGTCGTACCTCCCGTGTTTGCATGTTCATTCTCGATGTTACATTATTATGTATGTAGATTTTTAGATAATTATGATTTCATTCCCTAGGAATAAAAAAATCTCGGACAACATAAATCCATAAGCTTAAAACAGCTTACTTGAATAACCAGAATGAAAAGGAGTAAGCTATTCACGTAGTAATTTTAAAAATATATGTTGTTAATTAAACGTATGCTATAAGAGGAATTGTAATAATATTTGTTTATGTTGCTGTTGAGAAAGGGGAGTTGAATGTGATGGATTACTTTTTATCGTTACATCCAGTAGTACAAGCTACAATTGCGACATTATTTACTTGGGGAATGACAGCACTTGGTGCGGCGCTAGTCTTCACTACAAAGAACTTTAATCAACGACTGATGGATGCTATGCTCGGATTTGCAGGAGGAGTAATGATAGCGGCTAGTTTTTGGTCCCTTCTTTCGCCTGCATTGGATATGGCAGAAGCTAGCGGAACAATTGCATGGATTCCAGCAGCTGTTGGATTTATGCTAGGAGGGCTATTTCTTTGGAGCATTGATAAAGTACTGCCACATTTACATCCAACCTCTCCAATGAAGGATGCGGAAGGCATACATCCCACTAGAAAAAAGCGAAGTACGCTTTTAGTTTTGGCAATTACGTTGCATAATATTCCAGAAGGCTTAGCAGTAGGGGTTGCATTTGGGGCAATTGCAGCAGATTTATCAACATCGACTATCACAGGTGCAATTGCTCTAGCAATAGGTATTGGTATTCAAAACTTCCCGGAAGGTTTAGCTGTTTCTATGCCACTTCGCAGAGAAGGTATGTCAAGAAGGAAGAGCTTTATGTACGGGCAATTTTCAGGTATGGTGGAACCGATTGCAGGAATAATTGGTGCAGTTGCTGTTACCTTTATTCAACCATTGTTACCATATGCTCTGAGCTTTGCAGCCGGGGCAATGATATTTGTGGTAGCAGAAGAAGTAATTCCTGGTTCGCAGGAGGAAGGGAACAAAGACCTTGCTTCCATGAGTTTAATGATTGGTTTTACTATAATGATGATTTTAGATGTGGCCCTTGGTTAATTCCAAATCAAAACCACCAGAGTAGTTAGAACTGGTGGTTTGCTCTGTGGCTGAAAGCCTCTATTATCGGCGCCTCAGCCTTAACTAAATGGCTAGCAGGTTCTTTTTTTTAGCCATACTATATCTACCATATTTGCCTTGTTTGTGCATGTCCACTAATCCTTTATGTGAACCACAACTGGTACCCATTTACGTATACTATTAATCAACCATATATTTGCGCAATTTTTAATTTCTTCTATTCTAATTTTTCGTTCTGAAATAATGTTATCATCTAAAAGTTTTTGACGAAATGTCCCCGGTAATAAGCCACATTCAAGGGGGGGTGTATAAAGACCACCATTTATTTCAACAACTAAATTTCCGATTGTAAATTCAGTTAACTCGCGCTGTTCATTCCACAAAAGCACATCAAAAGCTTCAGGGAATTCATTAAGGAAAACCTGATATATGGATCGATGGGTTGTCTTATGATAATAAAAGACATCCTTCTTGTTAATTGGGTATTTCGCAAGCTCCACCTTAGCAGGAGAAGCAGGCAACGTCGTTACATCCTTCTCAGCAGATATGGTTATATCTCCTAGGTTAGAAATAACCAATCGTACTCTAAAGGAACCGATACTATGTTGATTGGCGGTTTCTACCAGTAGTTTATAAAGCTTGTCCCGATGAAGTGGTATTGAAAAGTATGCTGCAGATTTTTCTAATCTGTTCATATGGTAATCGATTAGATAATATTCACTATCTATAAGGGAAATAGTTTCTAAAAGTTCCACTGATGATTGAGCCTTACTAAGAAATAATGCTTTCGTTAAAATCTCGGTATATTCTTCATCATCAGTCGAATCCCAAGTAATACCACCGCCTACCCCGTATAGTGCATTACCGGTTGTATTATTTACTAGGACAGTACGTATCGGTACATTAAAAATTGCCTCTTTTTCCGGGGTAATATAACCTACTGTTCCACAGTATACCTCTCTTGCCGAATCTTCTAGCTGATTAATTATTTTCATCGTGTTAATCTTAGGTGCTCCAGTAATCGAGCCGCAAGGGAATAATGCTCTAAAAATGGTAGTAATATCACTATCAACTTCAGCTTCTACAGTAGATGTCATCTGAAAAACGGTTGGATAACGTTCAATTGCAAAAAGCTTCGGAACCTTAACAGTACCAGGTTTTGCAATTAACCCTAAATCATTTCGTAATAAATCTACGATCATTACATTCTCTGCTCTGTTTTTATCAGAATGGTAAAGCCAATCTGCAAGTTGCTTATCCTCCTGCTGTGAATTGCCTCGTTTAACGGTACCTTTCATTGGTTTTGTCGTTATCTTGCCATCCCTTAAATGGAAAAATAATTCAGGGGATGCAGACAGAATTGAATGGTCTCCAATGTCCAGATAGGCTGCATAATTAGCTGATTGCGCTTGTGCCAATTGTTGAAAATAACTTCGAGTATCACCGTTAAATTGGCTCTGTAGCCGGACTGTGTAATTAACCTGATAGGTGTCTCCGTTCTCGATATGTTGCTTTATCATTTTCAAATTTTGTTGATAATCTTCAAGGGAAGTTGTAGGTTTCCACTCTGTTAAATGAAAGGCTTTAGTATCAGCCATTATTTCATCTGATGGCTGAGCGAAAATACCGAACCACAATAGTGGCAAGGTACTACAGTTGTTTACTTGCTGAGCCGGATCAAAGGCAGGCGCTGCTTCATATGCAAGGTATCCAGCTGCATAGTAACCAGCTTCGATATACTGTTGAATAGATTGCATACAAGGTATTACTTCTTCTAACTTTGTAGTGGTTATAATAGTAATGGGATCTTTAAAGGTCATGGGCTGTTTATTACCTAAATGATTGGCAAAGTCAAAGAATAGGAGTGGTTTTTTTGGCGAATGCATCTATTTGTCCAACCTTTCGTGTGAAAAAGTTCTCTAATAACTGTAGCCCTTGTTCGGATAGTATTGCTTCAGGATGAGCTTGAATTCCTTCTATTGGATAAGTTTTATGGCGAATTGCCATAATCTCACCTGTAACTGATTTTGCGCTTATTTCAAAGCAAGAAGGTAGGGTAGCCTCCTGAACAATAAGTGAATGATACCTTGTGACAGCTAACGGATTTTTAAGCTTTTTGAATATACCTTTATGATCATGGGTAATCATTGAAACCTTACCATGCATTGGTTGTTTGGCTTTTACAATACTAGCACCAAAGGCTTGAGCAATCGTTTGATGCCCTAAACAAATTCCAATTATTGGATATAGCGTATACAGTTTTCTTACAATCTCTAGACATATACCTGCAGAAGCCGGGTTTCCAGGTCCAGGAGAGAGCAATATGCTAGATGGGTTTAATCGTTTAATGTCTGCTATTGAGATTTCATCATTGCGAGCGACATATACTTGCTGGTTTAGCTGCTTCATATATTGTACAAGATTAAATGTGAATGAATCATAATTATCGATGACTAATATCATGTAGTTACCTACTCTCTTATAAACACTTCATGCGTTATTATAGCAAATGTAGGTTAATAAGCATATGTATCCACTTCAATTAATGCTTGTTTTAAATCCTCTATTAATTCATTTGGTTGTTCAATTCCAACTGAAAACCGTAGCAGTTGGTCGTCAACACCACGCTTTATTCTTTCATCTCTAGGTATGTCAGCGTGAGTTTGTGTTGCTGGATAAGTAATAAAACTTTCCACCCCTCCTAAACTTTCAGCAAAAATGATAAGCTTCAAACTTTGAAGGAAAGGATCTATCCATTTACTTTTTCGTAAGCGAAAAGATAACATACCACCTCTTCCTGGATATAGAACATTATCAACCATTGGATGCTCTTGCAAAAAGGATACGATAAGCTTTGCATTGGCTTCATGTTTTTCCACCCGAAGCGCAAGTGTTTTTAATCCTCGAATTAATAGCCAAGAGTCAAAAGGTGATAGCACAGCACCTGAAGCATTGTGGTAATTGGCTAATTTTTCAGACAAGGATTTACCTTTTGCCACTACTAATCCAGCGAGTACATCGTTATGACCACCAATGTATTTCGTGCCACTATGAATGACGATATCAGCCCCTGACTCAATTGGCCGTTGAAGTAGCGGGGTCAGAAAAGTATTGTCAACAATTAATAGTACATTATATTGGTGCGCTAATTCCGCAACTTTTACAATATCTATCTCTTGCATTAGGGGATTTGTAGGTGTTTCAATAAAGATTGCTCTTGTTTTCGAGGATATCAGTCGCCGCGTTTCTCCGTCATTCTTGAAATCTGTATATGTTGTCTGAATTTGATATGCAGCGGCGTAATGCTCTAATAATCGGTACGTTCCTCCGTATACATCACTCGTTACAATGAGTTCATCCCCAGCATTAAAAAGAGAGAATACTAATTGAATGGCTGCCATTCCAGAACTGCAAGCATACCCACTGTCAGCGGATTCCAATTTAGCGATTCCTTCCTCTAGTAAGGTTCTTGTAGGATTTTTCGTTCTTGAGTAATCATAGCCTGATGATTGTCCCAGTCCGTGGTGCTGGTAGGCAGTTGACAAATAAATAGGTGCGCTAACTGCTCCAGTAGCTTTATCACTCTTATTTCCTAATTGTACTAATTCTGTTTCAATGCTTCTTCGTGACATAATATCCATCCCTTCATTCGATGAAAAAAGCCTCTTCTAATTAAATAAGAAGAGGCTTACATCATTCGGTTACTCTTCCTATCTGCATGCTTTCGAGCATCTGGAATTGGCACAGTTCTCTTTATAAGTCTGTTGCCGAGGCTTCAAAGGGCCAGTCCCTCCACCTCTCTGGATAAGAAAATAGTTTATGTAATTTTTAAAATAGATTACAGTTGTTTTTGCTATTTGTCAAGGGAAACTTAGGGATTTACTCCAATGTACAGTTTACAGCATTTAGATAACATGGTTTCATCTGAAGATAAGTGGAAAATAAAAGCAGATACGAATATCGCAAGAAATAAATTAGTTAAAACATTCTAAAAATTAGTTGACTAATTTTTCTCGCTAATCTATACTATTAATAACTTCACAGGAGAAACTATTTGGTTAAATACTGGAAAAATATAATAAATAGTAAAAAATCAATGGAAAAAGCCATTTAATTCTGGTTATTAATTACATGATGTTAATAGGTGATCAAATGAAAATTAAGAATCAAGATTTTTTAAAAAAAGAAAATAGAAGTTTAGTCTTAGAAATAATTCTTAATCAAGGTCCGATCTCACGTGCCGAAATTGCCAAACAAACGTCGATGAGTCCTACTTCTGCTTCTCGAATTGTTGCATCATTACAAGAAAATAAGCTAATAAGAGAGATGAATATGTCTAGCGAAGGAATTGGCAGGAAGGCCACTTATTTTATTCCAAATGAACATTCTGTATTCTCAATTGGTGTTGAAATTGACCAGAAAGTTATTCGGATCGGTTTAATGAATTTTATAGGAAAGTTAACCATTCTGAAGTACTTTGACTATCAATCAATAGATCCAGTGGCAACAGTTCAATTTATAGCAGACCATATATTACAAATGATTGACGACGAAAATCTTACATCGGATCAAATTGCTGGAGTTTGTATTGGCTTACCAGGACTTATTGAGAATGACAAAGGTGAGGTGAAATTATCTGCGCAATTTGATTGGAAAAATATCCCTTTACAAGAGATGGTTGAAGAGAAAGTAGGCTTTACCGTATTCGTGGACAATGAATTAAAATTGAAAGCGCTTGCTGAGTATATTAGTGATCCTGAACCAAAAAAAGCGTATATGGCAATGATTGGTTTTGGTAGTGGGGTAGGTTCTGCGTTAATAAAGAAAGGAGAAATCTATCGAGGTGAAGGAAACTTCTCAGGAGAAATCGGACATACTATCGTTGATCCTTATGGAATTTATTGTCCATGTGGGAATTTTGGCTGTCTCCAAACGTATATTGCTGAAAAGTTTTTGTTAGATGAAGCATCTAAAACAAAAGAGATTGAAAATATTCAGGCCTTAATCATTGAATATGAAAATGGAGAAAAGTGGGCAAGAAATATAGTTGATAAAGCAATTACCTATGCAGCAATTACGATTAATAATGTTGTTTGCGTATACAATCCAGATTCCGTCGTTCTTGCTGGTAGTTTAATTGAAAGGTTTCCGCAAATTAAAGATCAAATTATTGAAAAGTGTGAGAATCAGATGTGGGCACCTGTCATGAAGACATTTCAATTACGCACTACAAAAACGGGAGAAGATGGCGTTGTGATAGGAGCTGCCATGATTGTACTACAGCATTTTATAAAAAATATTCATGAAAAGAGTGGGGTTTAACCTATGATATCAACACCTATTATTGCTGAAGAATATAGAGGAGGAACATTAGAAAATGTTTATCAGGGATTGATTTGTGTTTTAAATGAAAAGAAGGAAATACTTTATGAATACGGTGATGTAAAGCAGTCCGTTTTTTATCGGTCAGCGATGAAACCATTACAAGCAATTCCCTTATTCACCACAGATATTATGGAAAAGTATGATTTAACAACAGAAGAAGCAGCTTTATTTACGGCATCTCAAAGAGGTGAATCCTATCATCAAGAGGCTTTAGAACGTTTAATGAATAAACTGCAATTGTCAGAAGACATGCTGGTCTGCCAACAGAGCTATCCCTTAAATGAACAACCAAAGATTTCCTATATCCGGGAACATTTACCTAAACGTAAACTTTTGCATAATTGTTCTGGTAAGCATTTGGGGTTTCTTGCTTATTCCAGAGAGAAAAACTATGATCTATCAAACTATGAATGGTTGGGTCATCCGCTTCAACAAGAAGTTTTAAACTATGTAGCAGATTTGTCGGAAACCCCGAAGAAAGAAATAAAAACCGCAATTGATGGTTGTGGAGTTCCTGTTCATAGCGTTCCGCTAAAAAACATGGCTATTTCATTCTTAAAGTTCATTCAGCCTTCGATGATACATGATAGTCGGGTTGCAACGGCTGTAAAAAGAATAGGAGAAGTTATGAACAAACACCCTAGAATTGTCGCTTCACATAACTTTATTTGTACAGCTCTGCTTGAGGATGAAAATATTATTGCAAAAGGAGGAGCTCAAGGAGTCTATTGCTTGGCGTTAAAGAGAGAAAAAATAAGCATTTCCTTAAAGGTGTTAACTGGTTCTGAATTAATTTGGCCACTATTAGTAGCTAAGCTACTACAAAAGTTAAATTATCATAATAAAGAAACGATTGATCGTTTGCTTAATATTCGATCAAACGAAATCTTCAATGATAATGGGAAAGTGGTTGGAGAAACAAAAATTCGATTATAAGAGGGGGAGCAATCAATGACAAATAAATGGATACGTCTAATGATATTACTAGGAATAATAGTAGTTGTATCAGCGTGTTCTTCAGATGCAAATAGTGATAATGATCAAGGAAATAAAGGTGAAGGCGATAAGGAATTAACCATTGCAATTGATCAAAATTTTGTTACATTGGATCCGCAAAATGCTGGAGATACCGTTTCAATTTTTGGTACAAGAGCAATGTATGAAGGGCTAGTAGGTTTTAATGAACATATGGAGATTGAACCTGTTCTAGCTGAAGATTATCAAGTGAGTGATGATGCTTTAACCTATACATTTCAGTTAAGAAAAGACGTGACATTTCATGATGGAGAACCTTTTAATGCTGACGCAGTAAAAGCTAATTATGAGCGTATTATAGATGAGGATAATGATTTACGTGCTAAAAGAAACCTTCAGTATGTGGAAAAACTTGAAGTTATAAATGAGTATGAAGTTGCGTTTATATTAAATCAACCATTCAGTGCCATGTTAAATAAATTTGCAATGGTGCCCTTTATAAGTCCAAAAGCACTTGAGGATGATGAAAAAGACATCGCGTTACATCCTGTTGGAACAGGGCCCTTTAAATTTGTTGAATGGAATCAAGGAGACTCACTTGTTTTAGAAAAATATAATGATTATTGGAATGCTGCCAATTCCGATGCAGAGAAGGTTACATTTAAGCCGGTCCCGGAAAACGGCTCTAGAGCTGCTATGTTAAAAACAGGAGAGGCGGATTTTGTTTATCCTGTTCCTCAACAAGATATAAAAGAATTAGAATCGAATAGCGATGTTGTGATTGAAAAAACACCATCTACAATAGCCAGATACGTTTCTATTAATACATTTAAGGAACCATTTAATAATGAAAAAGTGCGAAAAGCAATGAATTATGCAGTGAATAAGGATGCATATATAAAAGTAGTAAAGAATGGGTATGGCAATATATTAGACTCAACCATGTCAACGGAAACACAATACTATACAAAGCAAGAACCATATGAATTCAATTTAGAAAAAGCGAAGGACTTATTGACTGAAGCAGGCTATGAGAATGGGTTTGAGGCAGAGATCTGGGGGAATACAAGCTCAGAAACACTTCAAGGCATGGAATTTATTAAACAACAGCTGGCCGAGATTGGCATTGATGTAACGATTAAGTCAATGGAAGAGGGGACGCTATCTGATGAAATATACACGCCAGAAACACCAAAGGATGCAAAGGTACAAATGTGGTATGTAAGCTGGTCTCCTTCATCTGGAGATGCTGATGGAGCAACTCGCTCGTTGTTTAGTAGTGAATACTTCCCACCAAATGGCGCAAATACAGCATATTACAACAACAGCGATGTAAATACATGGATTCATGCAGCAAATGAAACTTCCAATATTGATGAACAGGAGGAAATTTATGCCAATATTCAAAGTACTGTTTATCGTGAAGCACCTTGGATCTTTTTAGCAACAGATACGATTCTATCAGGTCACCGTATAAACCTTGAAGGTGTTTATGTTTTACCTGACGGTTCTGTGAGCATTAAAAACGCGCAATTCAAATAAATAGGCTGCGGGAGCTGGTTGTTATCAGCTCCCTTTATTGGAGGTGTTAAAGCATATGTGGCAATACATAATTAAACGAGTGCTTGGACTAATACCACTTGTCCTTGTCGTCTCATTTGTTATCTTTATGTTTATTCATTTAATACCTGGTGATCCAGCTCGATTAATTGCTGGTAAAGAAGCAACATATGAAGAGGTACAGCAGATTCGTGAAAGTTTGGGCTTAGAAAAACCTCTATTCGTTCAATATTTTGATTATCTTAAAAGTCTTTTATCTGGTGATTTAGGTTATTCAATCCAGTCTGGTGCTCCTGTCAGTGAATTAATAGGAGAAAGAATTATGCCTACGCTTGGTTTGACCTTTCTGAGTATTGGATGGGCACTTGTCGTCGGAATTTTATTAGGGATTATTTCTGCTGTTTTTCGAAATAAGTGGCCGGATTATTTAGGGATGCTTACAGCAGTATCTGGTATTTCCCTTCCTAACTTTTGGGTGGGGCTAGTTCTTATTCAACTATTCTCTGTACAATTGGGGCTGCTTCCGACAGGGGGGGCTGATGGCTGGCAAAGTTATCTCATGCCATCGTTTGCGTTAGGTGCAGGAATTATGGCTATGATTGCTAGATTTACGCGGTCTTCATTGGTAAATACCTTGAAACAAGATTATATCCGAACAGGTAGAGCAAAAGGGCTAGGCGGTAATGCAATTATATTTGGGCATGCGTTAAAAAATTCTCTGATTCCTGTGGTAACAATTGCTGGTCTACAGTTTGGATTTTTATTAGGCGGTTCAGTAGTAGTAGAAACCGTTTTTAGTTTTCCTGGACTAGGTCGACTACTAATCGATTCCATCCAAATACGAGATTACCCAGTAGTACAAGCGGAAATTTTACTTTTTTCCTTACAGTTTATTTTGGTGAATCTGCTTGTTGATATCATTTATAGCTTTTTGAATCCGAAAATTCGATATGAGTAAGTGATTGGAGGGATATGGTACGTATGATACAAACAGAAGCTATAACACAGGAACAGTTAGATAAGCAAAGGCAAGGACGTCTATACAGCTTTTGGAAAGAATTTCGTAAAAAGAAGCCAGCGCTGTTTTCCCTATTTTTTATTGGATTTTTAGTTATTGTTATGATAATTGGTCCCTATGTTGTCCCCTATGATCCTGCTGCTCCAGATTATAATAAATTACTAGAATCACCATCATTACAGCATCTATTTGGAACGGATGCATTTGGGAGAGATATCTTAAGCAGACTTGCGGTAGGAGCAAGAATTTCGTTAACAGTAAGTATTTCTGCAGTTTTATTAGGAGCCATAGTAGGGACAGTGCTTGGCTTAATAAGTGGTTATTTTGGTAAATGGATGGATCGTTTAATTATGCGAATATGTGATGTATTATTTGCTTTTCCAGATCTGATTTTGGCAATTGGGATTGTAGCCATTTTAGGACCAGGTTTAAAAAATGTTGTTATAGCCGTGTCCTTTTTTAGTATCCCATCGTTTGCTCGAATCGTAAGAAGTGCAACGTTGGAGTCGAAGGAAATGCTGTTTGTAGAAGCTACAAGATCTATTGGAGCCAGCAATCGCCGTATTATATGGAAGCATATTTTTCCGGAAACTATTCCAACAATTATTGTTTATTTCACGATGAAGGTAGGTACCGCTATTCTAGCAGCAGCTAGCTTAAGTTTTCTAGGACTGGGTGCAGAGCCATCATCACCTGATTGGGGTGCAATGCTGAGTAAATCTCGAGATTATATTGATTCAGCATTTCATTTAGTCTTCTTTCCTGGGTTGATTATTTTTCTTACCGTACTTGCATTCAACGTATTGGGTGACGGACTTCGTGATGTATTGGATCCAAAGACAAAGGATTAATGAAAGGAGGGGTATAATGGAACGCCTACTTCAAGTGAATAATTTACAAACAGCTTTTCAAAATGAAGGCAGGCTGCAAACTGTTGTTCATGGAATTAGTTTTCATGTGAATAAAGGTGAAATAGTTGGAATAGTGGGAGAATCAGGGTGCGGAAAGAGCGTTACATCCTTATCCATTATGCGACTATTACATGATACGCCAGGTGAAATAATTAACGGAGAAATTATATATAAAGGGGAAAATTTGACGCAATTGCCGGAAAAGCAAATGAAAAAGTATCGTGGAAAGGAGTTATCCATGATTTTTCAGGAACCGATGACTTCGTTAAATCCGGTATTGAAAATTGGTAAACAATTAAGAGAATCTATTCAATTACATCTAAAGCTATCAAAGCAACAAGCACATGAACATGCAATAAATATATTAAAATCTGTCGGCATACCGCGTGCAAGTGACCTGATGACTGAGTATCCGCATCAATTGTCTGGAGGCATGAGGCAGCGCGTGATGATTGCGATGGCCATCTCATGTGAACCGTCCTTACTGATAGCAGATGAACCAACAACGGCATTAGACGTAACCATTCAGGCTCAAATATTGAATCTAATGAAAGATATTCAGCAAAAAAGCGATATGGGGATACTAATGATTACACATGATTTGGGGGTTGTCGCGGAAGTATGTGATCGAGTGATTGTCATGTATGCTGGAAGAGTTGTAGAGGATTCGACAGTTGAGGCGTTATTTGCTAGCCCCAAGCATCCTTATACAAAGGGATTAATCGACTCTGTTCCTAAAATTGGCAGTGGAAATCAACGCTTGTATTCTATTCCAGGTACGGTACCTAATCCAAAAAATATGCCAATAGGCTGCAAATTTGCTGCAAGGTGTAATGATGTTATGGACATTTGTACAAGGGAGGAACCAAATTTATTAGAGGAAAAAGGACATTCTTGTCGATGCTGGCTCTATCATGACCAGCAGAAAGAGGTGAACATATAATGAATAACGAGATTTTATTAAATGTAAAGCATGTTAAGAAATACTTTCCTCTTTCTAAGAAATGGTTTGTTGAAAAAAAGTATGTCAAGGCAGTAGATGATGTATCGTTTTTTATTAAAAAGGGGGAAACATTTGGGTTGGTAGGTGAATCTGGTTGTGGTAAATCTACGACTGGCCGACTTATTAATGGATTGATAAAAGCTGATACCGGAGAAATAAATTTTCAGGGAACGAACGTAGCAAATATATCGGAAAAATTATGGAAGCGATATCGAAAACCGATGCAAATGGTCTTTCAGGATCCGTACGCTTCCCTTAGTCCAAGAATGAAGGTTAAAGATATATTAATGGAACCTTTAACGATTCATTATCCAAAAATGTCAAAGCAAGAAAAAGAAATACTAGTAAAAGATTTACTTGAAAAGTGTGGAATTAGTGAATTTCATTTGTCAAAATATCCACATGAATTCAGTGGCGGGCAACGTCAAAGAATAGGCATAGCTCGTTCTCTCATTCTGAAACCAGAGCTAATTATTGCGGATGAGCCTGTGTCAGCACTAGATGTCTCCATTCAATCGCAAATTCTTAATCTGATGAAAGATCTACAGGAGGAGTTTGGGCTTACGTATTTATTTATCTCACACGATTTAGGTGTTGTAGAGCATATCAGCGATCGAGTTGGTGTTATGTATTTAGGAAGCTTAGTAGAGATTGCCACGAAGAAGCAAATATTTGCAGACCCCAAGCATCCCTATACCCAAGCATTATTGTCATCCATACCAAAGCCAGATCCAAAAGAAAAAAGGGAACCTATCATGTTGGAGGGAGAAATTCCAAGCGCCTCCAATCCTCCAGTAGGCTGCAAATTTCATACAAGATGTCCGTTGGCGATGGATATTTGTAAACAAAAAGTGCCTGAATTAAAACAAATTGAACAAGAGCAGCAAGTTGCTTGTCATCTATTTGATTAAACGGAATGGAGCAGGAAAATGGAAGGTAAATTTATTGTGGAGTAAAAGGAGTTTTTGTGTTGAATATAAATGTTGTTATGATCGAAAATCTGGATGAAAAAGCCCCATTCATTATTCAAAAACAAATGATTTTTTATGGACGAACGCATTTAATTCAAGTGAATAATACGTTTTATTTAACTGTAGGTATGAATAAGACGGAGAAAACTATGGAAGACATCCGTTTTTTAGGGGGAGAAACTAGAAAGGCAATTGACACCTATGATATTACAAGTGTATCCATAAACTTTGATAGGCTGTTTAAGCATTATACCTCATATTCGAATAAAGACATTGTCGTCTCATTTATGGAGGGGTGGTATTTAGCTGGGTATTCGTTCCTCACCTATCAAATGCGTGAACCAGAGCACGAAGTCTCTCTGCAACTGGGAACACAAGCTTACGAGTATTACGCTGAAGTTGCAAGAGTACGTGCCAATGCCGTCTGTATTGCTAGAGATTTATGTAATGAACCTGCGAATAAATTAACCCCAAATACATATGTTAAGAAAATTAGATCGATCTTTCATGATTCACCCGTCCATGTGGAAATATTAGAATCAGAAGAGGATTTATTAAAGCATGGATTAGAGGCAACTGCAATAGTAGGTAAAGGAAGTTCTCGTTCGCCGAAGTTTGCTGTTCTCACTTTAAAGAATAGTAACGTATCACATATAGGGTTAGTTGGAAAGGGAGTTACTTTTGATTCTGGGGGAACAAATAGTAAGATTGCAAGTGATATTGGGGAAATGAAAATGGATATGGGGGGGGCAGCTGCTGTCATTGGAGCAATGAAACTATTAGCTGATATGGAGAGCCCTGTTCATGTAACTGCTGCAGTACCGATCGTGGAAAATGTTTGTGGTAAAGATGCTTTTTTACCTTCTGATGTGATAAAGTACAGAAATGGGCTTACTGTTGAAGTAGGAAATACAGATGCAGAAGGAAGACTAATAGTAGCAGATGGAATCTTATATGTTCAAGACTTAGGTGCAGATACAATCATTGATATTGCTACACTTACTGGTACCATCGGCCAAGCGCTTGGGCTAAAGGTAGCAGGTATATTTAGTAATCGAGAAAATGAGCTTTGGAAGTATAAAGAATTAGGTGACAAAACTGGTGATCACGTGTGGCCAATGCCGGTTATTAATGATTATCAGTATTATTTACAAAGCAATACTGCTGATTTTTCGAATATGAGCACTTCGAAATTCGGCGGTGCGATTACTGCAGCGTTGTACCTGAACAACTTTATTCAAGAGGAGAAAAAATGGATTCATATAGATATGGCAAATACAGTTAGACCATGGAGAGAAATAGGTTATTATGTTTCTGGAGCATCTGGCTTTGGCGTACGCCTGTTAACAGAATTAATTCTAGAAGAGGTTGGTAATAAGACATGAAACTTGAAGTAATAGTAAATAACGGTATAGAAGCAATCCAAGCAGAAGCATTAGGTGCTGATCGATTAGAGTTAGTATCAGCTATAAATGAAGGAGGACTGACTCCCAGCTACGGTACGATCAAACAGGTGTTAAACAGTGTATCCATCCCTGTCCAAGTAATGATACGTCCGCATAGCTATCATTTTTGTTATTCAAACAATGATATGGAAATAATTTGTGCTGATATTGAACAATTACTGGATTTAGGAGGAAATAGAATAGTGTTCGGTGCGTTAACGGAAGATAACAAAGTGGATACGACTATACTTGAGAAAGTAATTACCATTGATTCTAGTTTGGATATTACATTTCATAGAGCCTTTGATGAAACAGCTTCGTTAACCGATGCATACCGCACGCTGAACAATTATAAGAATGTGAAAAGGGTATTAACGTCAGGTGGAGCAGCTAATTGCGATAACGGTAAAGAAATGCTAAAAAAATTGGTTGAAATGGAAGCAGATTTGAATGGACCAAAAATTATGCCTGGTTCAGGTTTAACGCCATATAATATCAAAGAGATACATGATGCCGTACAGGCTGATAATTATCATTTTGGTAAAGCTGTAAGAATAGACAATGATTTTAAGTATGGATTTGATAAAGCAAGTATGGAGCAAATAAAACAAATAGTAAAAGGGTAGGGAGGAAAATGAATGACATCTACGTTGGATTGGCCAGACAGATACGGGGATCCATCATGGTTTCTTCAGGATCGTTTTGGTATGTTTATACATTGGGGATTATATGCACTAAAAGCAAAAGACGAATGGGTAATGACACAAGATAAAATAGCAAAAAAAGAATATGAAAAGCTTGCAAATCAATTTAATCCAGATTTAGCGGATCCATATGAGTGGGTTGCTCAGGCAAAACAAAGTGGGATGAAGTACATTGTATTAACAACGAAGCATCACGATGGCTTTTGTTTATGGGATAGCGCGTATACAGATTATAAAATTACGAATACAGCCTATGGGAAAGATATCGTAGCTGAATTTGTAGCGGCATGTCGTAACGAAAATATAAAAATTGGTTTTTATCATTCACTTATTGATTGGCATCATGAACATTATACAATTGATGGACTACATCCACAACGTGATGATGAGGCTGAGCGATCGAGAGAAAGAGATATGGTTGTATATCAAACGTATTTATATAATCAAATAGAAGAGCTTGTTACTAAGTATGGTAGAATTGATTATTTTTGGTTTGATTTTTCCTACGATGATCGAGATTGGGGTTGGTCAAAGGGCAAAGGACCAGCTGATTGGCAAGCTGAAAAATTGGAGAATATGATTCTTAACTATCAGCCTCATATTCTATTTAATAATCGATTAGGGCTAGATCGAGGAGTGTATACACCAGAGCAATATCAACCAACAGAACCATTATATACAGATAATGGGAAGAAACGTATTTGGGAAGCATGTCAAACGTTAAATGGCACCTGGTGTTACAATCCAACTAATTTACATTATAAATCCGCAGAAATGCTCATAAAGCTTTTGATCGATACCGTCTCGAAGGATGGTAATTTACTGTTAAATTTTGGACCTACAGCAAGGGGGAATTTTGACTCAGCCTCCACGGATATTTTGAATGCGTTGCAAACATGGATGAATGATCATCACGATGCTATTTATGGTACAGGTGCAAGCTATATGGAATGTCCGCAGGATTGTAGACTTACTCAAAAGGGGAATCGTTTGTTTATTCATATATTCTCGTGGCCGTTTCGTACGATTCATCTGAAAAATTTAGGCAATGTGAAATATGCTAGATTTCTTCATGATCATAGTGAGGTACCTGTAGTAGTTTATCAAGATTCGAACATATTCCATCATGATATGCCTGTAGTTGCTAAAAACGAGACAGTGTTGGAGTTACCTGTTATAAAACCTAAAGTAACTGTACCGGTAATCGAGGTTTGTCTAGGTGAATAGGAGAATTCGCTCTTTCTATATAAAAACCTGTTGCTTTTTGCAAACAGGTTTTTATTTTGTGAATTATTTTTTCAATAATTAAAATTTTGTTCTCGCAATCTTTCGTTACCTATTAAAAAGTTGTTGGAAATGATAATATGTGTTTAATTGTTCCTCACTGGTGGTGTAGGGAACAAATGTCCACCCCATATTCTTTAAAAAATCTTCATAGTTTTCTTGTATTTTTAACTGTTGTAAAGCCATTTCTACATGAATATCTCTTACATGTTGGTCTTGCATCATCAGAGCAGATATAAAATTATCATTTGCCATACTTTTTGCTGAAGTATGGGCTTCAGTGGCAATCCATTTATCATTTTTAGTGGCTGTACTATGTTTTACATTTTGATCAGAATGGGTATTATCCATTGATGGTAATTTAACTGGCTGCTGGTGATAAGGATTTATTAATGCAAGCATTACTAAAACATGAGCATACATCACATTTGATTGTAGCTTAAGAATATTTTTTAACTGGCTACTATTAGCGATGGCAAAGTACATGTTTAATTTACAAAGTTCCCCTTCGTGTGCAGCTAAATGTTCAGACATTAATCCAAGATCAATAGCTGGTAAACGTTCCATTGCATACCTCCATCCATATCGTCTTTATGCTATACCATATGATAGGGAACGAGATTATGTACAATGTCCCATTTTCATAGCTATAGATATTCCATATTTACAAAGGGATCTTTGGCATCGAGTTCTCCTTTAATTCGCTTTGCGTTTAGGTCTTTTCCATACAGCCATTTTTGAAAATCTATAATAAGCGGTTTTCTGTCTCCGCCAAGCGCAAACCATGCTTTTAAATCATTAGAAAAATAAGCAGCGGTATGTAATGTTCCTGCCCATGCTCCATATTTCTTAGAAAACACGCCTTTATCAGTAT
This sequence comes from uncultured Virgibacillus sp., assembly GCF_947495635.1. Lineage (NCBI taxonomy): Bacteria > Bacillati > Bacillota > Bacilli > Caryophanales > Bacillaceae > Virgibacillus > uncultured Virgibacillus sp. The sequence goes on from NZ_CANMAB010000003.1 coordinate 33,328, forward strand.
CATTTAACATTCGAAAGGCATGATAAGGATCAACAGCATGCTGCTGCTGTGAATAGATTGCTTCATAACGTTGATATGAGTCATCCATTCGATAACGGTTCTCTTCTACTAAGTGCTCAAAGTGGTTTGTACAAATATTGGATTGTCGTATTGCGACTGCTCGCGGAGATGCTTCAACAATGCTGGACTTCCCGAGCCCATCCATTAAAACATAACTAAAGGAGTGGCGGTGCGGTATTTCTTTTAGTAATGTTATTGCCTCTTCCAGATTAGCGCAGCTTTCTAACACAATTCTGCCAATCATATTACAAAGAAAACCATCTGCAGATTTTTTTCGATTAATGAAATTATAACCCATAGCAAGACCTTTCTCATTAATTCCATCTGTGCGCCCAGTAATTTGCATAGTTGGTCCTATGGTAGCGTAGCCATTATCATTTGGCTGATACATAACATAACGCCCCTCATAAGTAGAAGGGTCATTATCATAGTTGCGAATCATATAATGTGATCCTGTGAAAATAGAACAGCCACTTCTAATAAATTCCAAATAGTAGCCACCAAAATCTTGGACGGCTTCCTTGATCGTCAGTTGTAACGCATCGGCTAAACCTTGTAGCTCATCCCATATTCTAGGTGCAAAATAAAGGAGCATTTCTTTCACTGTATCAAGTTGAATAATGAAATGGCGTCGCTTCTGTGATTCCCACTGTTTTTTTCGATTAACTAAAATAGGTGTTTGTTTAAGAATTTCACCTTGATAATACCCGAAGTCATAATGGCTACCGCGGTATTCTACAACGTCACTAAAGACGGTCTTCATTTTCGTATCTCCTTTACTGGATAAATAGCGCATTAATCATGCATGTTGAGTGTACTTTATATCTTATAAAATAGATATAAATATGCACCGTATTTAAACTGGAGATGGACAAAAGGATATGCTGTAATTTCAGCCTAAAATATTCATTTCGTAAGTAAATTAGTTCTATTGACGTATTACAGGATGATACAAACAGAAGTAGGCTGGGACGAAACTAAAATAGCTAAACCAAAAGCCGAACGATAAAAAATGTTCATACGATGCGCAGTCAAAATACGTAGACTCCTTGAAAAAGAAGAGCGCTTTTCTGCCTGCGATGTATCGCTTCTGAAGGCTTCCTTATCTTACGGCAAAAGTACGACTGAAGATCCTACAGGAAAGCGAAGCATTTTGACTAAGCGATGAATAAACTACCGAGATCCAAAACAAAAACCCAACCTTATCTAAAATATTCAGATGAAGTTTGGGTTATTCATCGCTTATTCTTGCGTCACAGCCACAGATAGCGATTTTTCTATTTACTTTCGTTTTTTCTGTTCAATTGTATTAAATTCATTCTCGCTTGCAAATTCTACGTGATCCTGTTGTTTATTATGTTTGTTTCTGTTATTTTGCTTATTCTTATCTTTATTGCGATTTTTGTTTTCCTCAGACATGTAAAAACCTCCTTATTCGTTTAGATAGTTTAGCGATGCCCAAAGCATAAAAAATTATGTATCACTATACGAAATAACGATAACGATAACGTAATAACGCTTTATTATACTATGTTGAATTAATTTTTAAGCTTTTTCCTCTAGTCAAAGCTAGTGAATCTCTTCGTGTGATATAAACGTTTTGCCATTTGAGAAGCTGTTACTACATGGAGGTTCATTATTTCGATCGTACCAATAAATAGGTCTATTATCCAGATCTTCTCCGTTAAATTCGGACCAATATGCATAGCGAATTATTGACAGTAATCTGCATAGCAGTTATCATAATGAAATAAATCTGACTAATTTCATCAGAAAAGGGTGTTTTGGATGTCGACAAAGATTCAACCAATCAGAGAAGTAAAAGATCCAATTCCTAAAAATACAACGAAGTTAAATAAACCACAAATTTCTTTAATTATTGGGGGGATACTGGTAGGAGCGATTCTGCTAATCTACTTATTCGCTAAGCAACCTATTACTCAGCCGTTACTGTTAATAATCGGGCTATTGCTTGGTTATACGTTATTCCATGCGCGTTTTGGCTTTACTTCCGCTTTTAGAAGATTTATGTCAGTAGGTAATGGGCAAGCACTACGTTCACATATGCTCATGCTAGCAATTGCAGTGACATTATTTGCACCTATTTTAGCGTTTGGTCATTCCTTCTTTGGTGGAGAAGTCGCTGGCTACGTATCACCAGTAGGTATAAGTCTATTAGTAGGCGCCTTCATGTTTGGAATAGGGATGCAACTTGGTGGTGGTTGTGCTTCAGGAACATTATATGCTGTTGGTGGGGGACGATCCGTCATGTTTGTAACCTTACTTTTCTTTATTATCGGTTCCACCATTGGAGCGAAGCATCTCCTGTTTTGGACAGAAGAATTACCAGCTTTTGAACCTATTTCATTAGCAACCTCAACAGGACTTGGGTATGGTGGTGCTTGGATTGTATCCATTGCATTATTTGGATTAATCGCTTGGATTACGTTTAAAGTGGAAAGAAAAAGAAAAGCACCTAAGATGGCACCTGTTCCTTCAACAAACGGTTGGAAACGTATCTTACGAGGTTCTTGGCCATTATTTGTAGCAGCTAGCATATTAGCTATATTAAATGCTCTTACACTACTTACGCGTGGAGCTCCATGGGGAATTACATCAGCATTTGCGCTATGGGGTTCTAAGGTAGCACAATTCTTTGGTGTCGACGTTGCTAGTTGGGGCTATTGGCAGGGAGCAAATGCTCAGGTACTAAAATCGTCTATATTCACAGACTCTACCACTGTACTAAATTTAGGTGTTATTCTTGGTGCGTTTCTTGCCTCAGCAGCTGGTGGGTTATTTAAATTTACAAAATTAAACTTCAAAAACGTAGTAGCTTCTATGCTTGGAGGGCTATTAATGGGCTATGGAGCTCGCCTTGCATTTGGCTGTAATATTGGCGCTTATTTTGGAGGGATAGCTTCTTTTAGCCTACACGGTTATGTCTGGGGGATCTTAGCATTAGCTGGTACATTTTTAGCCCTATACCTTCGACCATTATTTGGATTATCAGTCCCAAAATCAAAGGATTCCTTTTGCTAAATGAATGGTGTAAAAGTTAAAAACTGTCGCTTGATAGGATATCACTACAAGCGGCAGTTTGTTGTTTTCTGAAGAGAACTTAGAAGAAAACTTAAAGTGATGTGGCTTTTTGACCAGGAATTTTTTCCCTTTTATTTTTACTCTATTCTTATATACTCTTAACCATAGATTAATAGTTTCTCTGTAAAATCTGTAATGGAGTCCAAATACAAATGAGGAGGAATTGTTTTGATCAACAAAAGGTGTGGGAAAAGATTACTAACCTTAACAGTTATCACTTCTTTAGTACTTGGTAGTTTTATAGCTGCAGGTCAAGAGGTGGAAGCGAAGAGGCATTATCCTAGTCAAGCAAAAGTCAAAAATGTCATCTTTATGATAGGAGACGGCATGGGGCCAACATACAATACAGCATATCGGTCATTTAAGAATAATCCATCGCCTTATCTGGAGGAAACTGCTTTTGATCAGCATTTAGTGGGAATGCAGCAAACCTATTCTTGGGATTCAGAAGAGAGTATTACAGATTCAGCGGCAGCTGCAACTTCGTTATCCTCTGGGATTAAAACATATAATGGTGCAATTGCCGTTAATATGAAAAAGAATGAAGTAAAGACAGTATTAGAAGAAGCAAAAGATAGAGGAAAAAGAACAGGACTTGTTTCTACATCACAAGTAAATCATGCTACTCCAGCCTCTTTTGGAGCTCATGATAAGTCACGTCATAATTATAATGATATTGCTGATGATTATATAGATGAAAAAGTAGATGGTAAGCATAAAGTGGATGTTATTTTAGGAGGGGGTATCTCCTATTTTGAAAGAAAGGATCGCAATCTAGCAGAAGAATTTCAAGATGCCGGATATAGCTATGTAAATACAAGAGAAGAATTAGTAGCTGATACGAATAAGCAAATCTTAGGTTTGTTTGCTCCGGTTGGGCTAGATAAAGCAATTGATCGACCACAAGAGCAGCCATCTCTAGAAGAAATGACGGATACAGCAATAGATCGCTTGAGCACAAACAAAGATGGTTTCTTTTTAATGGTAGAAGGCAGTCAAATAGATTGGGCGGGTCATGATAATGATATCGTTGGTGCGATGAGTGAAATGAAAGACTTTGAGAAAGCTTATGAAAGAGCGATTGATTTTGCAGAAAAAGACAAGCAGACGTTAGTAATCACTACTGCTGACCATTCTACTGGTGGTTTAGTGATGGGGGTCGATGGAGAATATAAATGGGATCCAACACCCTTGAGAGCAGCTAAACGTACTCCTGATTTTATGGCAGCTGAGATTAGTGACGGCAAGGATGTTAAAGAGGTTTTGGATCAATATATTGACTTGGATCTAACAGCGGAAGAAATAGAATCTGTAAAAAAAGCGGTTGAAACTGACGATACAACAGAAATTGATAATGCGATTGAACGAATTTTTGATGTGCGTTCTGGTACTGGATGGACAACTGGCGGACATGATGGTGTAGATGTAAATGTATATGCTTATGGTCCACAGGCAGATCAGTTTATTGGCTTAAATGATAACCATGAGGTTGGGCGCAAGGTGATGGATATATTAAAAAATATTCGAAGCGCCAAGCCATAACCTAAATAACTATGTATACCATGATCCCGTTACTTAAGCAGCGGGATCATTTACATAAATGGAGGCAGGAGGGGCTTAGATTAATGATTAAATGGTTACTTATGCTGATAGCTATTCTAGTTGTATTTGGTTGTGCTAGGCATGATGAAAACGCGGAAGCAGAAAATGGTGCTGTAAATTCTGAACAAAAAGGAAAAGGGATGCAAGCAATAAAAGAGGAAGAGAAAGAAGTTGATCAATATATAAATAATCCACAGGCACCTGATACGAGGTCATTGAAAGAAATTGGTGATACATATGAAGATGAAGATGGCAAGGTTACTTTAGTAGCAAGCACAGACGATAGTAAAAGACTAGAAATTGGACCAATTGAGCTCACATATAAGAATTTGAAGGTGATGGAATATAGACCTGCTCTTCATTTGATAGATTACTTCCATCAATTCACTCATCATGAAGATAGATTTAATTACTTGAAGCTACAAGTAAAGATTCAGAACAAAAGTGAACAAACGATTAATGTTGCACCTGTATCGGTATTGGAGACGAGTGAAGGGGAACTAAAGGGTTTTGAAGATGATTTTTATCTACAAGAACTTCATGGAAAGCTATCACCTGGACAGGTGAAAACAGGTGAACTTGCATATATTCTTGAGAAATCAGATCCAGAACAGTTAAACTCCATTTCAATAACGACAAGTGATGTGTATGAAGACAATAAACAACAAGCAATAGAAAAGGGAAAGAAAGTGGAACTGGCGTTTTAAATTATCTATGCTTACCTCACGTTAACAGGCAGTAAGACAATTTCAAGATATTCACGGGTATTCCAACGTAGAAAGAATTCGTGAGCCTTCTTCGTACGTTAGCGCAAGAAGGCTCACTATCTACCATGGATAGCAAAGAATATTTTCCCAGCAGCTCGTAGCACGAACTATTTTCAACCTGTTTGTTTTTTTATAGATTAATATGCTGGTTTTCTAAGCGTCCTATTGGTTGTTAGGATCTATTACTTTAAATGGCCGCATCATATCATAGTCCTCATGCTCTAAAATATGGCAATGCCAAACGTATTTTCCAGTATAAGGTGCGAATTTACTTATTACTCTTGTAATCTGTGCTGAGGGAGCTGAAATTGTATCTTTCCATCCTTTTTCGTTTGGCTGAGGAGGAGCAGGTGAGTCCGTGTAGATAATCCTTCCATCCTTATTATAGTGCGCCAAATCAAAAGCTCTCCTATCTAATAATTGAAATTGAACAAGGTGTATATGGATAGGGTGGCTGAAACCGGTAACATTTATGATTGACCAGATTTCTGTTGAGCCTAATTCTGGTGTCTCAGTAATTGGATCTCCCCACTTTTTATTATCTAATAGTAGCAGTGGTCGCCCGTAGTCATCATTTAATCCTATGAGTTTTAGATTACGAACCGCTTTAATTTTATTTTGTTTGAGAGAGGGTATGGTTGATAAGTAGGTTGGAATAATAGTATGGTCTCGTTGTTTTAGTGGTAGTTGCACTCTAAATTGCATGATCTCGTTTGTTTCATCATCTGGATCAGCATTGGGTCCAAGGTCATTTTTCAAAATAATAGAGTTCTCTTTATACTTGCTGAAATCAACAATTACATCAACACGTTCAGCTGGCTCGATATTTATCGTATTTGCCTTAACCGTATTGGGGAGAAAACCTCCGTCTGAACCAATTTGATATAGGGGGGCACCAGAACTAAGGTATAATTGATATCCCCTTGTATTCGACGCGTTAAGAATCCGAAAACGATATTTCCTTGGTTCTACTTCAAAATACGGCCATATTTTACCATTAACGAGTATTTTATCACCAATAAATGCAGGTGAAATAGATGGATTTGGTGTGTTCGTAGTGGGATTATTAGGCTGTGCTGGATAGTAAAGAGATCCATCTTCATTAGTGGTACGATCCATGATAATGAGTGGAATTTCATAAGGATCGTTTGGAATATTCATTTCTCTCTCCTGAGTACCTCGAATAATGTACATTCCGGCAAGTCCTGCATACACATTTAATCTCGTAATCCCCATAGCATGGTCATGATACCAAAGTGTTGTAGCACGCTGTTTGTTTGGATAATGATACACTTGCTGTTGGAATGCAGGCCCTACTTTCTTAAAATCCTTTGTAAACCAAGCTTCAGGGTAACCATCACTTTCTGGGGTAGTTACACTACCGTGTAAATGAGTTACTGTTCGAACTTCTGGTTGATGAGCTAAATGATGAATGGATTTATCAACTGGCAGTAAATGTTTATCAGGAAGGTTGTTTATCCACTTAATATGCATTTGATTACCTTGATCAGTATCAATCGTAGGTCCAGGAAATTGTCTGTTATATCCCCATAATGTTGTCGGTCTTAAATCACGATGTAGTTTTTGTCTGAATTCTTCCATCCTTATTTCTAAATAAGAATAATCCTTTTATTGATTTCATAATAGGCAATTTATCAACAAATTTTGTTAGCTTCAAATAAGAACCCCCTTCGCAAAATTTGGGTGATAATACAGTAGATGTAAAGTAATGGTGTAAAGGTTGGGCGTTCTTCCTAATTCGTCATTTTCATTTTATCCCGCATATAACTGGCAGTAAAATCCTCACATCAAGCAATAGTGAATGCAATATGGGTAAGTGTGGATCAACTGCCAGTAAATGTCCGATTGGTTTAAAGGACTTTAGGTCATACCCTTGTGGTACTACCAATCCGTGGGGGATAAACGCCCTTCCACGGATTGAAGTTTCACACTCTCTATATACACATTTACATGCATGGTGATTATTATCTCTTATATATTTAAATAGAAATATACGATTATATTTATCGTGACTATTACGCTACAATTGAATTAACATGCAGATGATAAGGAGCTGTTTACTATGAATTTTCATGAGTTAGAGCACAAAGAGATGTATGCAACGAGAGAAGCAGATTCTTCATGGATAAATATTGTAACAACTTTAATGAATCAACCTGCTTCACGTATTCGTGCTGCTGATATTGGTTGTGGTGGCGGAATTTATGCCAAAGCGTTGGCAGAAATGGGCATACCCACCGTTATTGGTATTGATTTTTCAGATGTAATGTTAACAGCTGCCAAGCAGAATTGTCAGAATTATTCACAACTATCATTTAAAAAAGGTAATGCGTATAGTACAGGTTTACAAGAAAGTAGCGTTGACCTCGTTCTACAAAGAGCGCTCATTCATCATTTGAAGGATTTACCGGCTTGCTTTCGTGAGGCATATCGAATTTTACAAAAAGATGGAGTGTACCTTATTCAAGATAGGACGATAAGCGATTGCTTGAGAGATGGCGATACTAAACATATTAGAGGGTGGTTATATTCGCTATTTCCCCGGTTAATTAATTATGAAGAAAAAAGACGATTCTCGAGTGATGTGATTATAAATTCATTAAAAGATGCGGGATTTAAAGATATCGAAGAGCTACAATTGAAGGAAACTAGAAAAATATACCCTTCTAAAGAACTTTTATTTACGGATATTAGAAGAAGAAATGGGAAAAGTATTCTTTATCAACTGTCTGATCAAGAAATTGAAAAATTTATATCCTATTTAAATACAACTTTAAAAACAGCAGGAGAAATTACGGAAGTAGATTATTGGACGATCTGGAAGGCAGTAAAATAAATAATATATACTCATAAAAGAATCGATGAACGTTCTCACCGATTCTTTTAGAATTATCCAATATGCATGCTTATACTCCGTAGAAGGAAATGTATCGTTTCCTTCTGCCTAATAACACAATTAATTATAAAGAACAGCCGGCTTACGGACAAAAGGTTATATAGTTAATGAGACGAGAGATCATCTTTAATCAAACTATATACATAATGATCCACATATGTATCATACAGCCACTCTGCTTTTCTTAATTGTCCTTCTCTATGAAAACCAAGTCGCTGCGGAATAGCGGCACTTCTAATATTCTTCGTTGCTACCCGAACTTCGATTCTATTTAATTGTAACTCTAAGAAGCAATAGTTGATTATAGCTTTGCATGCACTTGTAATTAATCCTTTTCCTTGAAACTTTTCCCCTAGCCAGTAACCAATTGATGTAGAGCGATTTCCCCAATCAATATGATGAAGGCCAATCACTCCAGCTAATTCTCCCTTATACCATATTCCTAAGTGTAACCCCGTATTATTGCTGAACTGTTTCAGTGCACTGTCAATGAAGGCTAAGGAATGTTCGACAGTCTGTGTTTGATCAATCCATGGTAGCCATTTTCGAAGATGATTTCTTGATTGATCGGTTAAATAAAATAATTGGTTTGCATGACGGTGTTCTAACAATTGTAAACCTGCTTCAGGGCTCAGCTGATGATAAAACATAGTCGCTTTCTCCTTTCCTATTTACCTAACATGCTCTGCATGCTAAGCTTTAACTACTTCTATTGTAACGGAATGGATGGCAGTTAGGGGGAGATCTTTATGAATATGGATGAAACGTTGCAAAACATTGTTCATGCTTTCCAAACATGTTTAGGGGAAAAACTAGATGGTATTTATTTACATGGTTCGTTAGCTATGGGGTGTTATAATCCGCTTCATAGCGATATAGATCTATTAGTTCTTGTGGGAAAACAACTATCGTTGGATGAAAAGAAGCATATAATTAAACAATTGATCGACTTAGAAGATAGGTTTGCTGTACGTATAGAAATGAGTATGATGTTGCAATCCACCTTATACCCTTTTTTATATCCAACTCCTTTTGAATTACATTATTCCATGGACCATAAACATTATTATTTACAGAATGAAAACTACCTATGTGCTAATGGTAAAGACTATGATTTAGCAGCGCACATTGTCGTAACCCTTGAACGAGGAGTTACATTATTTGGTGAAGCTAAGCAGCTAGCTTTTCCTGCCATTGATCATACAATATACCTTTCTTCCATTATGAAGGATATCGAAGATGCCTATATTGAAATTCGTAACGCACCTGTTTATTATAGTCTGAATTTATGTCGTGTACTTTATTACTTGAGGGAAAGTGTTGTATCGTCTAAGCAAGAAGCAGGTGAATGGATGCTAGCACAGCTAGCTGATGAAAGAGAGGATTTACATATGGTAGTAGCTCATTCCTTAGCTGATTATTCTTTAAATAAGCAAAAACATGCATGGGATGTTTCTGCATTACAGTTATTTGCTGCATATATGCTTCGTGCTATTGATAGACAATTGGAGAACATAACGTAAATGCTTACCACTAATGTAGAAAAGAAATACAAAGAAAAGGCATATACAAGCGGGAGTGCTTATGGAGAGCAATTAAAAAATATTATACAACATAAACACTTCCCAATAGATTACAGTTTTTTAACTTCGTTAAAATAGCAATAGCAATACATTATCATTGGCTTACCTTATTCATATACTCCCTTTGTCTCTAGATGGAAATCAACCGTAATCTTATGAAGTGATTCAGCTTTTAATGGATACTTGGCTAAATCTTTTGGTTTAACTCGTTGATGGAATAGCTTATTCTTAATGTTATATACGTCAACTCCTTTATTAATACCATTTAAGTATGTTTCGGTTATTTCTTTTTTTATTTGTTTCTTTACTAATTTTTCAATTTTCTTGACTGAAAGTTGCTCCTCCATGTCAGAAAGTGACCCTACAGCTTTCACATGGATGGAAAATTGAAAATCGCTTCCCTTTTTCTCTACACTAAATTCCACATGGGGCTTCATAATTCGAACTGTTCCTTTAATTTGATCATCTTCTACAACATCTATTGTTGTATTTTTCGTATCATTATTGGTCCAGCGAAGTCCTGGTAGTTCATCATGGGATAACCATTCCTTGCCCTTCCCATTATGAATGGGAAATACACCATTCACCTTTAATGTCTTTTTAGGCTTAGGTTCTACGACAGATTCCTTCCAATCTGTTTCATCGATAGAAAGAGCAGGTAATAATGCCGTTCCTCCAGGCTCTTTGTAGATGGAAACAAATTTATGCATGCGGATCGGCCTAATGTAGGAGTTAATAGTATACGTATCCGTGGGCTTATATAAAATGGTGTAGACAGGTGGTAGTTGAAAAAATCCTGTAGCACTTAGGATATCGTCAATCGATTCTTTTGTTCCAAACATCCAAGGAGTGTAACGAAATTGCCCGTTTTTTCGTAATGACTGCTCCGCACGCGTAACTCCTTTCTCAATTACAGATTGCGTATAAATAACAGCACCAACATGTGCCCAATTAATCATTTGCTGTGACGTATGATATAAATTATTAACAGCATCATTAACTGTTTTCCCTTTAGCCCTACCAATGTAAAGAGGAACTTGCTGAGCGGGTTTATTAACATCTTGCTTTGCTACATTGGAAAAGTCTAAAATTTGCACATAAATAATATAGTTTTCATCTTGATAGTCAATTGCCATAGCGGTTGCGTAATTAACCTCGCCAATTTCTTTTTCATCCCAACAACCACTTAAAACAAGTAATAAGAAACTAATTAAAAGTAATTTTTTGATACGCTTCATTATTTATCAGCCTGCCTGTCTGCATCATTCGTATCCAAAATTAATGCTCGTTCATTTTGTTTAACAACAGGGTCTTTTACGACGGCTTTCACAAAATCTTTTTTAGAGAAAGGAGAAACTGGGCTTAAATAAGGAACACCAAATGATTCGAGTTTTGCAAGGTAGCCAAGTGTAAGGAAAACACTAATGAAAAATCCAAACATACCAAATAAGGATGATAGAAGAATCGATCCGATTCTAATTATGGAAACAGTGCCAAAGAGTGCCTGATTTCCTAATGTAAACGTAGCAACTGCCGTAATAGATGAAATAACTAGCATCGTTGGAGAGGTTAAACCGGCACGAATGGCTGCATCTCCTACGATGAGACCACCTACTACGGCTACGGTTTGACCAACTGGTTTCGGTAATCTTACTCCTGCTTCTCTAAATAATTCAAATAATCCAAGCATTAAGAGTAACTCTACTGTCGTATTGAATGGAATACCTAATCTTGAAGCAGCAATTGTAGCTAATAGTGGAAATGGTATCTGGTCAACATTATAAGCAGATAGCGATACCCAAAAAGCTGGTAAGAAGATAGACAGCATAAACCCAACAAGTCTAAGAAACAATTCAAACGTAGCATAATAATACGGTGTATGCTCATCCTCAGAAGTATTTAAAAATAATCCTAAGTTGCCAGGAGCAATAATTACATTTGGTACATTATCAATAAAAATGGCGAACCTACCTATTGCTAAGCTACTTACAACACCATCTGGACGAGATATTGATTGCATAAGGGGAAATAAGGAATAATGAGATTCACCAAGAATACCTAATAACTGATTATCACTTAACAAGATATCAATATCTATATGATTGAGCCTTTTTGTAACTTCATTTATCATATCTTTATTTTGGATATCGCTAAAATAAACTAATTCTACCTTCGTATTACTTCTTTTTCCGATTACAAATGATTTTGAAGTAAGCGAGTTGGTCTTTAAGCGCTTGCGAACTAGTGCTACGTTAGAGCTTATGTCCTCAATAAATGCATCTCTAGGTCCACGTAAAGATACTTCTGCATTCGACTCTTCAGGTGAACGCTTTGGTGGATTCGAAGTATCAAAGAAATAAATATGGTCTGATATTATGAATGCTGAATAGCCGTTAAATATTTTTTCTGGAAGGGTTTGACCGATATTGACCTCATCTTTAGACCACTTTATTTTTTTTGAGCAGTTTATATGTTCTACACCCTTTAGACCATTATGATAATAATTTTCTTGTATTTCAGGTAAAATACTGTTTATTAATAAACTATGTTCAATCATACCGTTGCAGTAAATCACTAACATCGGTTCTTTTTGCTTTGGATTATATAAGAGATGGTTTTCAATGGAGACATCCGAAGAATCTCGAAATAAGTCTCGTATATAGTTTTCTTTTGATTGCTTTTTATTTTTTCGCATGTATAGACATCCTATTCTTCGATAATTTAATCAGGAGTGCGATCGTGCAAGTGATTACAACACCAAAGATACTGCTTCCCAAGTAATAATAGTTAGATAAAAACTTCAAAAATGCCTCATCCGAAATAGGGGCTAACATAAACAGTAAATAGATGAAGCAGATAAAAGCTTGTATAAATAGCCGTTTCTTTTTATTAGTAATGTTAAAGGCTTGGGTAATGAGATATAAGATGATAGCTAAACGGATAAAAGCGCCAGATAACCATTGGTAAATAGATAAAAAATCCAGATGGTTAAAATAGTTTCCAATACCAACAATTCTCCATTGAAAAAAGGCTGGATAACGAATTTTTGCTGCCTCTTCAACGCCAAAAGTAGCTATTGTCCCAAGTAAGGGGCCGGTAGTTAAGATAGATAAAAATAAGATAAGAAAAACTAAATGCTTGAATTGGATTGATTTTGTAACCTGATGTTGAAGTAAATACAATAAAAATAATTCAATAACGGAACCAAATGCGAACAAAGCACCGTGGAGGACGTCTCCCCATCCATTTTCAACCAGTACTGGTGCCACAAGTCGGTAGTTTTTATCGGGAATAGTACCAATTGCTACGAACATACCGAAAAGAATTACTAGAGGTAGCAGAACGCCTGCGCAGATACCAATAACGTTTAGCTTACAATAAGATATATAGAGCGATGCGCCTAAAGTAAACAAGGTGATAACAAGGATTGGTGTAAAAAACAAATACGTTTCATCTGTCCACATAACGGTTTCCTTTAAGGTTATCCAGCCCATAATTAGAAGAAATATAACAATTAAAACAGCAATACCATAACTTAGCGTTTTAGAATAGGTAGAAGATAACCATTGAAATAGCGATTGATCTTGAAACTGCTTTGTAACATAAAGGAACAATGGGGAAAGGGCTAGAAGGAGGCTATAACCAATTAGCACACTAATCCAAGCGTCTCGGCCAGTCGCGTTAATTAAGATTGGTATCACAATAACATGGTTGCTTAAGCCTGTGCTTAACAAGAAAATAGCCATTAATTGTGAAATTGTAATATTACCCATCTATAATCCCCCAACCCGTGTTAATGATGATAATCATATTGTGAGGATATTAGCAAAGTTTATTCATGCTAAAATGCCAAACCAGTAGTTAACTACTAGCTTGGCATTTTTATCCGCATATAACTGGCAGTAATACTTCCATTGATTGAAGTTTCCCCTTATCATTTTATATGCTTATGATAATAGTTACCCCAATGTGGTTTACTGCCATCCCTGTCCGTAAAATTGTAAATATCGGATAATTGCCAGGTAGATAGTGTTTTACCCGAAAAACGACCAACATCAGGATCTGTTGCTAAATGCCTAATCGCTTTACCGATGTAAAAAGGTGTTTCAGATGCTATAAAGTGTTTATCGCTTTTAACACCATCCTGCCAATTATCTTCCGTAACCTGAAATAAATCTAGCATTGCCTCGGAGCGCAGAAACCCTGGAGTAACAGCCAGTGCTATAATCGAATCTTCCTTTAAGTCAGTGGCCATCGCTTGTGCCATATGAATGTTTGAGATCTTAGCTAGACTATAATAGAAGTTCCCTCGATAGGAATAATCTGTCCCATCAGTGATTTCGATCATTATTCCTTGAGGTGCTTTCTTTAATAGTGGAATAGCATAATGTGAAGTAATAATATGTGATTGTACTGCTTGTTGCAGCAACTGTAACCCATCGGACAAATCATGATCTCCTATAGTTTTCCCCCATTCTGTTAACGGATCTCCGCCCCAAATGTCATTCACAAGAATGTCCAGTTGACCCTGTTCATGTTCAATTCTTTGAAATAAGGATTTGACTTGTTTTTCCTTTGTATGATCAGTTTTAACAGCGATGCCGCAGCCACCCGCTTGGCTAACTAACGCTGCTGTTTGCTCGATAGTTTCTGATCGTTGCATAGGTGAAGTATGGTTATTCGTAGTCCTTCCTGTTACATAAACTGTAGCTCCTGCTTCCCCTAACTGGATAGCAATACCACGTCCTGCTCCTCTTGTTCCGCCAGCAACAATGGCAACTTTCCCTGTCAAATTTCCCATCTTATTACTCCTTTCAAATTGATATACTGTTAGTGTAACGGTTAAATATGACACCTAATGTCAACATTGTTCGAAATTGTAGAGAGAACGACATTGTTAGGAAAACCAGTTCCATAGGTTTAAGCAGAGATGGTAGGGCAACAATGAAGCGATGGGATTTGATTAACTACAGTGCTTATTCAAATGAGTGGACAACTTTAACCCAATTTTGTGAATTCCAAGCATCGAAAATCCTGCGATTCCTTGATCTATGCGTGTATCGAAAGAGAAAGGTACCACACTTGTTTGCTCCACTGTTGGAGGAATACATAGTTGGGTGATAACATGATTTAGAAATGGATGATGCATCCCATTAAATAATGCACTAATAATAAATATCATACATGCAGGCATTAGGATCATAGCACTTAATAATACGAATTTCCGCTTTTGCTTTTGGTCAAAGTAAATCTTAGCTTTGGTACTAGCTAATGGCCACCACATGAAAAAAGCTAAAATGAAAAGTGCAACTAAATATGGTATACGAATCATAGGGTATTTGAATATAAACTGCATGACAACAGGTAAGTGATACAGAAAAAATAAGATAGCAAAAAGGAGAAGTGCTGATATCGTTAGCAATTTCATGTTTAGTCGAATTTGGATACCTAAAAAGCTATTCCTAGTACGGACGTGTAGTTTAGGACTACTTCGTATAAACAACGGCGGGATAATAAAATAGACGATACTCATTTGAATCATATGAAAACTAAAGTTAAAATGGCTAATTGCTGATAATGGACTACCTATGGTTAGATAGAAGAGGCATAGGGAGAAGATTAATAATATAGGCTGAGACTTCGTATTTATTGTTAACCTTTTCTTTATGAATAATAGAATATATCCAATGACTATTAATATGAGTGCGCATAATAATGGTATATTCCACTGCTGGCCAACAAGTAACATCTCGATACTCATTTTATCTCTCCTTTAGATTCGTAAGGCATTTATTATAAATTAACAAATACTCACAGATAAAGGAAGGAAAACTATAGTAGAATGTGTTAAGTTTGCAATGAATTCGTGAATTGACTAATAGATAATTCTATTCATAAAGTACATAAATTATTCACAAATAATTCAAAGAAATTACATTGATGATTCCGATTACACATGATATATTTTGTTATAAGATGTTAAATGATGTTATGTAAGGGGGGAGGTAAATAATGCTGCCGTTGGAGCGTCAAAATCGCATAAAAAAACTTATCTATGAAAAAAAGAATCTAAAAATAGCTGAATTAAGTAAAACATTTGGTGTCTCAGAAATGACAATACATCGTGATGTGAAGGGACTATTAGATCAGGGGATTGTTAAGAAAACATTTGGAGGAATTTCTTTAGTACATACGGAGCATCAGGAAACGAACACTAGTCATGATGCTTGTGTATTTTGTAGCCGGAAAAATAATGATAGGCTAGCTTATCGTTTAATCTTATCTAATGATAAAATCGAAATGGCCTGCTGTGCTCACTGCGGATTATTGCGACATCAACAATTGGGAGATAAGGTAATTCAAGCGATTTGCCCAGACTTTTTTAGACAGACAACTATAAGTGCACCCTCAGCTTGGTTTGTAATGGATACAACATTACATATGGGATGCTGTCAACCGCAGGTTTTAACTTTTGAATGGAAAGAGCATGCCGAAAAATTTGTCAAGGGTTTTGGAGGGGAAGTATATGCCTTCCAAGCAGCTAAAAAAGCTTTATTTGAAAAAATGAATGGTAATACAACTTGTGGTGGGAAGCACTAGTCTTTGAGTCCATTAAAAGAGGAGAATGTCAGATGCACAAGAAATATTTGTTGCTGATTTTAGGAATGATTTTGATGATGGTTCTTGCCGCTTGTGGCGAGAATGAAAAAGATGATACGACAAAAAAGGCTGAAGATGAAGAGGTTAAGTCATTAAATGTAGATTTTGAAGTACCTGAAACAGTTGATCCTGGTGATCCGGTGGAATTAAAAGCAACAGTGACTTATGGTGATGAAAAGGTTACAGATGCCGAAGAAGTGGTTTTCGAAATCTGGGAAAAAGACAAAAAAGATGACAGTATTAAAGTTGAATCTACAAACAATCAAGATGGTACATACACTGCAGAAACAACATTTGATCACGACGGAGAATATGAAATGTATGCTCATACTACCGCAAGGGCGCTTCATACCATGCCGAAAAAAGCAATAATAGTTGGAGATGGCAAAAGTCATGAGGAGCAGGAGGCTGAAAATCATGAACATGACTCAGGAGAGCACGATCATGGTACACATGCAGAAGGATTCTCCATGCACTTTAATAAACTAGAAAATGTAAAAATAGATCAGGATGTGGAAATGACCGTTCATCTACAGATGGATGAACAAGCACTTGAACAAGCAGCTGTGCGCTATGAGGTATGGAAAGAAGGCGAAGAAAAACATGAATGGGTAGATGCAGAAGAGAAAAAGGCTGGTGAATATACTGCAAACCATTCTTTTGGGGAACAGGGTACTTATCATGCTATCATCCATGTTGAAAATGATGAAGGTTTACACGAACACGAGGAATATCAAATAGAAGTAGCTAAATAAAGAATGGGTAACAATTACATGGTGAATTTGTTCACATATTATGAAATGGAAAAAGGAATGTTCATAGAGGAACGTTCCTTGCAGCTTGTAGAGAACCTTTATGTTTTCTACAAGCTTTTTTTGTTGTCTAGGAAACTATAAAATTTGAGCACTATGGATAACTATGGGAGTGTTGAACCGCGTCAAGCTCCAGCGTCTAGAAACTAGGCAGTCTCGCGAATTGCCCTACGATACGCCATCATCGGTTCGCGCGCAACCACACCGTGATTCCTTTATCTCCGTTAACTCTCTACGTTTCTAATCGGGTGCTTGCGCTTTTGTTGTGTGTGTGGGACGAATGCGGAAGTCTCCAGTATTCTCTGTCTTTATACGGAAAAGAATCCCCCTTATCTAACGCCATCTTATATAGGGGAAGACAATCTTCCGTGTTCTGTAGATCTACTTACCTTCATTAGAAAGCCGCTCGCCGTTTCATCGACCTGTTTTTTCGATCCTTCTCATACACGACGTATAACGGTTTTTCAATGTCTTAATTTTGTGTACACGTCTAGGATGATACCTACTTATTCGAGGACTACTATCAATTTAGCGTAAATAAAACGTTACGCGTTGAGTTTCTTTTGTCAGAGTATTATGGATTCGGTATAATAAGTCGAAGAGGAGGCGTGCAGAATGATTTCTTCATTAGTAATGTACATAACCGACACTTTAAATGCAACAAAAGGGACATGGGGGATTGGGGGTTCCCAACTTTTATATCAATACGGCATTGTAGATGAAGTCCATGATTTAGACTTAATCATTCCTGATAATGAGGTACAGCTTTTCACGGGGGCTATGAGATGTATTGGGACAGAAAAGGACGTACAAAAGAAACATCCCTTTTTAACTACGTATTTCTTTAAATTTTGTGTGGATCAGCTAGAAGTAGATGTAATGAGTGAATTTAAGATCGGGCATTCAGATGGGGTATATACGTATGCATTCACCAAAAATTCTATTGTTGAGCATCAAATCAAGGGTAAAAAGGTTCCTTTTTGTAAATTAGAGGATTGGTTTATCCTCTACCAGTTAATCCCGGGAAGAGAGCGAAAAGTAAAACAATTAGAAAATTATTTCCTGGGTAATGGTATCTGTTATCCTAGTATTCTATTAGCTGCAATCGAAGAAAATTTACCTTTGCAAATGAAGAAGCGTATTCAAACTGTGTTAGATAATACGATAGAAGCTAATGGCAATTGGAAATCTAAATGAGGGAAGGAGGATAGTTGATGGTAACAACAATTTATTTGGTAAGGCATGCTCATTCAACGTATACACCTGATGAGTACAATAGAACCTTATCAGCACAAGGTGTAATTGCTGCTAGTCAAGTAACAGATAAACTCACAAAAGAAAACATTCACCATGTCTATTCGAGCCCTTATCGACGAGCTATTCAAACTATTGAAGGGACGGCTAGACAGTTGGACAAAACGATAGGTCTGATTGAAAATGTTAAAGAGCGGATTTTGTCAGATAAACCGGTAAAGGATTTTCAAACAGCCATTACCAAGGTTTGGGGCAATTATGATTTTGCTTTCACAGGTGGTGAGTCCAATTATGAGGCACAACATAGAGGAGTTAAGTCCATTTTTGAACTATTGGAAATTCATCAGAATGAGAATATTGTAATTGGAACACATGGAAATATTATGGTACTCATCATGAACTATTTTGATCGTCGCTATGATTTTTCGTTTTGGGAAAAGCTTGAAATGCCAGCAATCTACAAGCTCGTTTTTAGGGAGAAAGAGCTTCAAGAAATACAAAAAATTGACGTAGACTAGTTCATATAAACAAGCAAGGATAGTTTCCATTTTTCGCGTTAACTATAACATTGGGCTGTTATGAAAGGGGTAGTGCTAATGAAATCCAAAATAAAACAATCGTTTGATCAATTATCCTACGCGTATGAACAAGAGGTTGACAAAGTAAGCTTATACAATAGCCAATATGAAAGACCAGCTATGCTGAAGCAAGTACCTGAGGATTTAACAGGGAAATCAGTTTTGGATGCAGGCTGTGCAGCGGGTTGGTATACAGAACAATTGGTGAAAAGAGGGGGGAGGCTAACAGCAGTTGATCTCAGCCCCAAAATGGTAGCTGCTACAAAGAGAAGAATGGGAGAAACAATACAGGCTTATTGTGTTGATTTAGAAGAAGTACTTCCATTTACGGATAATTCCTATGATATCATTGTTAGTTCTTTAACGCTTCACTACTTAAAAGATTGGCACAAGACCTTCGTTGAATTTAAACGTATATTAAAACCATCTGGCTTACTATTATTTTCTGTACATCACCCACAGATGAAATTCTTATTAGACCATATGACTAATTATTTTAAAGTAGAACTAATGAAGGATAAATGGAAAAAAGCGGGGGTATCCGTCGATGTTTACTCATATAGTAGGTCAATGCAATCTATTTTAAACGATACACTTTCTTATTTCTCACTTGAACAAGTAATTGAACCCCAACCAACACGAAAGTTTAAAGAACAGAATCCAACAGGTTATGAAACATTAATGAAGCAACCACATTTCTTAATCGTAAAGGCACGAAACGATAAAAGATGAGAAATAAACATACTAAAATTAGTGGGCTGAGACAAATGTGTTTTATCTTGTATATAACTGGCAGTAAGACTGCCAGTTCAAGCAATAAAGTGAAACCTCAATCAGTGGGGAATAAACAAAATCCCCACTGATCAAGGTTTGTTCTGACCCCTTTGTTTACACAAACCAGGTTCTTTCATCAGTCGAACAAAATACTACGCTTTCTGCGGATAAGGCTTCAGCAACGATACATCGCTTCCATAAATTAGATTTTCTCTCTAACTTCCGGGGGTTGGTATCTTATCGTTTGGCTCTTGGGTTAATTATGTTAATTTTGTCCCATCTTTGAACAGCGAAAGCTCCTATCCATTAAGTATATCCACATGATTACTTATTGTGATCTATCTCTGCTAATTGTTGTTCGGTGTCATTTTTTCTATACCTTATTTGTTCGAAGTCAGTATTATCTGAAAGATTGTTTTTTCCGGTTATATTTTCTAATAGCTCTTTTACATCAATACCTGAGGAAGCTTTGAGGGATTCCTGCAAGCTTGCCATTAAGTTTGTAGCATATCCAGATACCTTATTAGCACCACCGTCACTTCCACTGCTTCCAGTATCTACAACCGTAAGCTTATCAATATTTGAAAGTGGAGCGGCAATTTCTTTTGCATATTCTGGTAGCATTTTCATTATCATATCTAATATGGCTGCTTGACCATATTGTTCAAATGCCTCTGCAATTTCACGTTTTGCCTCAGCCTCTGCTAATCCAGTAAGTCGGATGACCTCTGCTTCAGATTCTCCTTGTGCTCGTTGAGATTCAGCCTTGGCAAGACCATCAACCCTTACACGCTCTGCATCTGCTCTGGCTTCAGCTTCAATTCGGTATTGATTTGCTTCTGCCTCAGCTATTTGTTTTGTCTTATCGGCGATAGCTGATTGCTCTACCGCATAACGATCTGCGTCTGCTTTCTTCTTAACCTCAGAATCATATTGTCTTTCTCGTCTTTGAATTTCTTTTTCTTCCAATTCAATTTGCTTTTGACGTTCAATGATTTTTATTTCCATTTCATGTTCGGTTACTTCCTGCTTTGCTCGGGCTGTTTCTAAATCATAGGCTTGGTCAGCTCGGGCTTTTGCAATATCCTGTTCTCTACGATAATCAGCAGTTTTCAATTGATTCACTTTTTCTGCCTCGGCGATTTCTGTAGATCTTTCTAATTCAGCCTTTTTCGCGTCTTTCGCTGCTTCAGCGCGTTTTATACGTGTTTCCTTATCCGCTTCTGCTGTAGCTATATCAGCATCTCTCTTTACTTGCGCAATTCTGGGCTTACCAAGTGATTCAAGATAACCATTTTTATCCTTAACATCCTTTATAGTAAATGAGACAATGATTAAGCCCATTTTTGCTAAATCTTGAGATGCAACACGCTGTACTTCCTGTGAGAATTTATCACGGTTTTTGTAAATTTCTTCGACAGTCATTGACCCGAGAATGGAGCGCAAGTGTCCTTCTAAGACCTCTCGTGCTTCATTTTCTCTGTCTTCTTTTGATTTGCCTAAAAACTGTTCTGCGGCAGTTGCAATCTCTCCAATCGATCCACCGATTTTAATAATTGCTGTCCCATCTGCCATAACAGGAACTCCCTGTTCAGTATAAACTTCTGGTGTGGTTACTTCTAATTTACTAGAAAGCAAGCTGAGTGGTTCCGCCTGTTGGAAAACAGGTAGTACAAAGGCACCCCCTCCTCGAATGATCTTAATCTTATTACCTGATTCATCTACATGAACATTTTTCCCACCTAGGTAGCTCCCAGTTACGATTAATGCTTCGTCTGGACCAGCGGTTCGGTATTTTGTGATAAAGACTCCAATTAATGCTAATAATAAGAAAACCGCAACTCCGATAACAATCCAAAATCCTTCAAACATAAATTTCCTCCTCCAACATGTATATTATTAACGTACAATTCCAAATTGGATTTGTAGGGTTAATCAGATTCATAGACTTCCAATTCATCTTCATAAGGTTCTACATAGAGCACACCATTTTTCACCTCAAGTACTAATACTTGAGTGCCTTCATGAATACCTTTTGTTGTATATTGTGTTGCAGGTTTTGATATCATTCCGCTTTTACTTTCAATAACAACTTCCCCATATCCTTCATCAGGAATTGGAATAATGATTTTACCAACTCTTCCAATTAACGATTCTTCTGTGTAACTTAACGATTCCTCAGCTGTAGATAAGGGAATAAGAATAAAAATATTTAATAGTGTATCTAAAATAAGACTTATAACTAGAGATAAACCTATAATAAAAAGACTAGATAATGTAGTAGTGGACTCTAGGATATATCCTGCTGCTGAAAAAAAAGTAATAAATGCTAAGATGAGCACGGGATTTATGAATGGAAAAATTTCACCAATCCCCTCGAGAAAGTCTCCGAAAAAAATGTAAAGAACAGTTAAGAGTCCTGCTATGATAAGTACATATAAATAGACTGTCTCAATTGGTGCACCAAATAGGGACATTCGAATCACATCCTTCATAAAGTTGTTATGCAACTTTTTCTTTAATAGTAATACGTAGTAAAATAAGGAAAAGTTTCGTAATTTTATTAAATTATAAAATATGTAGCGGGAATTATTCGCTTGATAAAAATAGATGGAGGAACGCTTGTTTCTATTGAAGAAATCTTCCTTTGCTTTTAAGCGAGATGCTAAGGGATAGAAAAGTAGGAAAACCTGCAAAAATAGGCTATCGAGATTTTCGATAGCCTGAGAAACGTGAAGAGCCCCTTATAGAAAATACATTTCTACTAACCGTCAGCATTTACCTTTTCTGCATTCATATGATAATCACTGATAACTTTAGCTAATGCTTCTGTTGTATTGCTAAGTTCTTCCTTGTTATTATCGACGCCGCCGACCTCAATTAGAATAGATTTTGCAGAGAGATCTTGGTTATAAATACCATTTCCTTCTGACTTATCTTTTAAATAGATACCGCGACTAATTCCTGGATATTTTTCTTTTAGACGATCGTTTAATGCTTCAACAAATTTTAAGTTTTCTTTGTATTTATTGTGTTCTACCCCTACAATGAAATAGAGTTTGGCGTAATTTTTTCCATGAACATTAATAGTAGTTTTTTCTTTTCGTTGTGCATCACGATGAATATCGATTAGATAATTTACATGATTGTTGGATGCCATTACTTCTTCGATGGTTTGACGTGAATATTTATACGAATCATAATAATCCCACCCTTTTTTGTGTAATTCTGCTGTTACATTCGTTGTATCGTGAAATGTAGTTATTCCCTGTTTTTCTAATTGCTCTGTTAATAAAGAGCCCACCATTACAATATTTTTACTATTATCGGTACTTGATGCATCACTAGGTTTTTTCTTTGAATCTCCTAATAAAGGTAGGAAAGCTTCCCAACTATGACTATGATAGATAAATATTTCCGCGTTATCTTTATCATCACTTTCCTCGTTGGGTTGCTCCGTTTTTTTATTATTTGAATCTTCCTTTAGCAAATCTTCAAAATCAGGAGGTGGAGATTCCATTGGTATATTTGTGCTATTTTTGTCTGCTCCTGCCGTATAAATATTATTGGAATAAGCAGTTAATCCCGGCAACTCTAGGTTTAGCAGGCTGTTAAAATTGTTAGGTGTAATCCCTGATGTTCCTTCAAAAAGTAATCGTGAAAACTTTGGAGTTTCCATACCATTTTCCTCCAAATGATTATCCAATTGAGGTATTTCCGTACTCATTATAAAAAGCAAGGCATCTGAAAAAATAGTTGACTCCGTGATTTTACTTATCAATGGTACATGAAAGAGATCAGCATGAATTTTTGGTAGAGTTATAAAAGCCACAAGCAGAAGTAATATGACTGTACTAATAACCGATGTTAGTAGTGTGTTTTTTAGATTCATGATAGAAATCAGCCTTTCCTATTCTTTCTAGATTCTATGCTAGATATCGTTTTTAATAGAACTATAATTCAAAAAAGGTATCAAAATCACTATTTAAGGTGTAAAAAATAATGTTTAACCATTCGGTTGACTATTTGATGGCTATTCTTTATTATTTAACTAATTGGTTAAATAATAAAGAAAGGAATGAAGGAAACATGGGAAAAGTAACCCCCTTTTTAACATTTTCAGGTAATGCAGAAGAGGCAATGAATATTTATACGTCTATATTTAGACAATCAGAAATTAAGGAAATTATACGCTATGGAAAGGGCGAAGTTGGCAGAAAAGGAACTGTACATCAAGCGACTTTTATCATTAATGATCAAACGTTTATGTGTAGTGATAGTGTTGTTAAACATGAATGGTCTTTTACACCTGGTATCTCTTTGTTTGTAGCGTGTGAGTCAAACCAAGAAATAGAGAATGCTTTTCACGAACTTTCTAAGGAAGGGCAAGTGCTTATGCCACTTGACAGCTATCCGTTTAGTGAGAAGTTTGCTTGGATAGACGATAAATTTGGGGTATCTTGGCAACTAAACTTAAATAGTAAATGAATGAGGGATTACGATGGTCGTTAAGCAGCAGGAAGCAAAATTAGATCATGTTTTTCACGCATTGGCTGATCCTACTCGACGGAAGATAATACGTTTAATAGCAGCCCATCCTTGTACCATATCGGAGTTATCTAAACCTTTTCCTATTTCTTTGGCAGCTATTTCCAAGCATATCAAGGTATTGGAAAAGGCAGGGTTAGTAAATCGTCATGTCAAAGGCCGTATTCATAGCTGTAGTATTCAGTTAGAAGGACTTTCTGTAGCTAGAGAATGGCTGCGTTTCTATGAGGACCTGTGGAACAGTCAATTTGATAAATTGGAAATAGAACTAAATAACGATGAGTGTTAGGAGGGGAGAAATGGCGAGTGAATCACAAGTTACATTACAAATGAAGCGTCAATTTTCTGTACGGCCAGAAAGGGTATTCGATGCTTGGCTTGATCCAAACTGTATGAAAAGATGGCTGTTTACTACTTCTGGGTCAAATAAAGTATGTACAAATCATTCAGTTGTCGGTGGGACATGGGAAATTGTTGATCACCGGGATGGTAAGGACTATCGAGCGATAGGTAAGTACTTAGAGATTGAAGAGCCGAAAAAAATTGTATTTACATTTCAGATGCCGCAATTTAGTGAATCAGTGGATAAAATTAAGGTAGAGCTGAAAGAAGTTGAGTCTGGTTGTGAAATGATATTCACGCAATTTATAAATATTCCACATGAGATAGGCCGGGAAGCTGAGGATATGGAGAAGGAGAAAAAATCATATAAAGAGCAGTATAAACATGGATGGAATCTCATGTTTATCAGCCTTGAACAACAAGTAGCTAGGGATAAATAGCACGAAGTCTTTTTGGACTTGTGCTTTTTTTGCTTTAGCATAAAAATAATGAAACATTTAGCAATTATTCACGTAAAAGAAGATAGTGCTTGTGAAGTTTGCTACAATATAAGAAATAGTTTTCTCAGGGGGTTAGCACTTGGAATATAACGAACAAAAGGAAACAGTAAAATCAAAAAAGTGGAGACGTGTTGGGACTGGATTTGCGATATTTCTTGGTATAATCATTATCCTCCTATCACTTGGTTTAATAAGCTTTCAATGGATTATTGACTATATATGGATGGATTCACTTCAATTTGGTAGTATTTTTACAACCATTATTGGCAGTAAAGTCATACTCGGTATTCTTGGATTTATCCTCTTCTTTATACTTACATATATTACTATTTCATGGATAAGAAATTCCTACCTTAGTCATTTCCACGATAATCAGCTACCATCGATGATCGAAAACCTGAAGCAGAGCAGATTATTAATGGCGTCCATATCACTTGTATTCGGTGCGATAGGTAGTATGATTGTACAAGGAATAGGGTGGGAGCCTTTACTGAAAATGGTAAATCAATCCTCATTTGGATTAAATGACCCGTATTTTAACATGGATATTTCCTTTTATATGTTTGTCTTGCCATTCATTAAAATGATTGTATACATTTTACTAGGGTTAAGTATTTTCTATTTAGTAATTGAGATTGGTTTCTATTCCTTTTTTCATTTATATCAAATGAGCCGTTCAGCACAGCTTCATATGGGGATTACATTAGGTATGATCGGACTTCTTTTGGCAAGTCACCATTTATTGCAGCCTTATGAATCCATGTTAACCAATCAAGTTAATTTGTTTCAAGAAAGTGCTGTACATGGGTTAAGTTATACCGATAAACTCGTAAACATTCCGGCATCTTATATTTTAGCTGGTACTGCTGTAATTGGAACAGTATGGATGGTTAGTGCTTTATATCGTCGGAAATATTATCAGATGATAATCCCCATAGCTGGTTATCTAGGGCTCGTCATTGTAGCGCAGTTAGCTTCTGTCGGTGTTCAACAATTTATTGTGTCTCCAAACGAATTCTCTAAGGAGTCACCATATCTAAAGCATAATTTGGAATATACCAGAGCAGCCTATCAATTAGAAAGAATTGATGAGCGAGAGCATCCAGCTAATCAATCATTGACTGAAGCAATGGTTGATAGGAATAAGTTAACGCTAGACAATGTCAGAGTCAATGATTCAAGACCATTACTAGATATTTATAATCAATTACAAACATTTAGGACTTACTATAAATTTAATAATATCGACATTGATCGGTATGAGATTAACGGGGAGTACCAGCAAGTGTTTATCGGAGCGAGGGAATTGAGTACGGTAGACTTACCTTCACAGGCTAAAACATGGGTAAATCAAAAACTCCGGTATACACATGGTTATGGTGTTGCTATGAGTCAGGTAAATCAAGTTACCGAACAAGGTCAGCCTGAGTATATGGTGAAAAACCTTCCTCCAAAAGGAGATATAGATATTACTCGTCCGCAAATTTATTTTGGGGAACAAGATTACGATAATGTCATCGTGAATAGTAAGAAGGATGAATTTGATTATCCTTCCGGCGATGAGAATGTATCCAATCGATTTGCTGCCAATAGCGGTATCTCTTTATCTGGAATCAATCGACTTCTATTTTCGTTACAAGAAGGATCATTTCGTATGTTTGTTTCTGACCAGATAACAAGTGAAAGTCAGATTTTACAAACGAGAAATATTATGGATCGTGTTGAACGGATTGCTCCATTCTTTCAATACGACAAGGATCCCTATATTTTTGTGAGAGAGAATGGTAGTCTTGCATGGATGATTGATGCTTATATAACTGCGGAAAATTATCCGTATGCCAAACCACATGTAGGAAATGAAAATTATATTCGGAATGCAGTAAAAGTAGTAATTGACGCGTATACTGGAGAAGTTAATTTTTATATGGTTGATAAAGAAGATCCATTATTACAAACATATGCGAAGATGTTTCCAGATCTATTTACAGAGGAAATACCAGAAGACGTTCGTTCGCATTTTCGATATCCAGAAAGATTATTTACCATTCAAGCAAAAATGTATGGAACATATCATATGACTAATTTAGAAGTATTTTACAACAGGGAGGATTATTGGCAATTTCCAACGGAGAAATATTACAATGAAGATATTGAAATAGAGCCCTATTATATCACGATGAAATTGCCAGAGTATGAAGAAGAAGAGTTCATGCTTATGATGCCATATACTCCAAAGAATCGGCAAAATATGATTGCGTGGATGGGTGTACGAAACGATGGAGAAAACTATGGAGAAATGCTTGTGTATCGTTTCCCTAAGCAGAAAAACAGCTATGGGCCACAACAAATCGAGAATAGAATTAATCAAGATAGCACCATTTCCCAAAAATTGAATTTATGGTCGCAGGGAGGATCAGAAGTCATTCGAGGAAACCTATTAGCAATTCCGATTGAAGATACAATGTTGTATGTAGAGCCAATTTATATTGAATCCTCAAATGCTACTTCTTTACCTGAAGTGAAGCAAATTGTAATGGCATATGATGACCATATTGTTATGGAAGCAACCTTTGATAAAGCATTGGATAAGATACTTCAATATATTGATCCAAATCGGGTAGTGGAAGAAGGTCAAAATGATAAAAAATCCAAGGAAGATGAAGGGATTACTGATTCTTCTGAACAAAAACTGCAAGAAATAGCAGAGTTGTTTGATGCTTATCAAGCGGCATTATCGGCTGGAAATTGGGAAGAGGCAGCAAAAATAATGACAAGCATTGAGAATAAGTTAGATGACGTAAAATAAGTTAAACTTTATATTCTTTTATAGAAAAAGGAAGTCAGGGCGCTATGATAGCGCCCTGATTGTATAGGTTGTTCTTTTATACTGAAATAACGAAGAACACCAAAAAACTAATTTTTTATAAGAAAGGTATTACAACCAAGCTGCGCCAACGATAATAAGAAGAATGAATAAGACTACAATCAAGGCAAATCCGCCAACACCGTAACCATATCCACCACCTGCTGGAGCTCCATAACCATAGCCTCCGCAGCCACAACTAGATCCATAACCGAATCCCATTTAAACCCCTCCTACTAATTTATATAGCCTATTAACAAACGTAAGCTGCACCTACGATAATCAACAGGATAAATAAGACTACAATTAAAGCAAAGCCACTGCCGTAGCCATATCCGCCTACTGCTTCACCCATGTTGCTAACACCTCCAGTCCGTTTACATTAATAATGTATGAGCACAGATAAGAATTGATATAGGTTATCACCCAGATCATCAGAATTTGGGCGCTATTTCTCTGGAAAATCTCTTTATTTCCGCTATTCACCTGATACATCTGTCTTTTACAATGCAATATTTTATACATAAAATGTTGTATCTGTACTACAAATGGGGGGTGAATGATATGTCAGGATCACATTACTATTCCGTTTGTCAACGACATAAAGGTAAAGCTGTCGAAATTAAAACACACAATGGGAGAGTTCATCGAGGGATAATTGACCGTGTTAGCTCCAATCGAGTATATTTACGACCACTTGGTCAGCAAGGCTTAGGCGGATTTGGAATTGGATTTTATGGACCGGGTTATGGTTTCGGATTTGGTGTCGCACTTGGAGCCATTGCAACGTTGGCGGTATTGCCATTTTTCTTCTGGTAGTAAGAGAAAGGATGAGACAAACGTATTTTATTCACCTAATAATCCGAACGATTTCAGTTGAATCATTTCGGATTATTAGGTTCTATCATTGATCCAGCAAATTTTGGGTTAACTATTATAGTTTTGTAGGAAATTAGTAATGTCAACATCTAGTATTATAGTACTTATGAGTGGTAAGAGACTTTAAAGGCATTCAATTTCATGGTTATAAATACTTATTTTTGAAAAGATTCTATTTAAGTGGTAGCTACTACCAATATTTTCTTTTATAATGGCACTAAAGAACGATAGATATTAAAGTTGGAGGAAGTTTGTATGTCTGGCATGATGCGTATAAGTCCTGAAGAATTAGCAACTATTGCTCAACAGTATGGTATGGAAAGCGGAAATGTACTAAATATTGTGGGTAATTTGGATGGGCTAATGGAAAAATTAGAGGAAATCTGGGAAGGTAATGCAAAAGATGCGTTTGCGGGACAATATGAAGAATTACGTCCTTCATTCATGCAAATGGTTGAATTGTTAGAGGATGTGCAGAGACAATTAGCTTCAACGGCACAAACACTCCATGATACGGATGCAACTATTGCTAGTCAAATGCGTAAATAAGACTCTAAGTTGTAGTTATTTTGTTTCTTTTTTATGCGGATAATAACAGAAATAGTAAGTTTGTCATAGTGCCGCAGTATGTAAATTGCCGGCACTATTTTTTACGAAATAGAAAATAATAGGGGAGAAAAACATGTATATACATGTCACGGTTAATATTGAACGCTATCATCAAGAAAATATAGAACTGCGATTATCTGATCAATTTATGATTAAACAGCTGATTGATATCACATGGCAGGCGAAACAAATAGAAGGAAAACCAAGAGAAGGACATTGGATACGCGTAAAAAATAAGGAACGTGTTTATAATGGTGGGTTAACCTTACAAGCATGTGGCATTACAACAGGAGACTGTATCGAAATCCTATAAAGATACTAGATGGAATTGATAGTTTAAAGGAGCAAAGAAATGTCTGAGGAGCTTACATATTTAGAGAAACAAACAGACGCAGCTATTTCGTATGAACATGGAAAAATAGAAATCAGTTTTCACCGTGCAAAAGTAAAACTTAACGATCAATTAGAAATTGAATGGTTAAAGTCCATTAATCAAGAGATCCGTAAAGAAATAGTTCGAACGGAAGACGAATTAAAAATCTATCTGTCGCCACCTAAATCTTATCATGCTTTTCATAAACTATACTCCAAGAGTGAACAGGCACAGTGGCAGTTTGCATATAACTTAGTTCAACATATACAAAAACATGCCTTAAAACGATTAAAAATTATTGTTTGTCCTGAGAATATATTGTTTGACTATGGATTGAATCCCCATTTTTTACATTATGGTGTAAGTGAAAGCATACCACCTTATGAAGATAATGATGAAAGGTTATGGAGAGAAGTTAGGGCAGTTATTGCGGAGATAGCAGATAATAAAATTGATTTCGCTTCCTATGTAAAACACCATGAAACACTTGATCTGTCGCCAATTGCAAAGCAAATTATGGATGCAGAAACTTATGAACAGTTACAGTCGATTATCACTCATCAATTACAAAATAAAGAGAAAGATGAGCAGTCTGTATTACATGTGCCAGCAAAAAAATGGAAAGTACAACGCTACACTTTGATCGCTGTATCTCTATTATTAATCCCAACGCTTTTCTATAGTTTATTTGCACTGTTTTTCAAAATCCCGCAGACAAACGCTTATATAGATAGTAACCGGTCATTTATGGAAGAACAGTATAGTTCTGTGGTAACAACGCTTGAAAACTATGATGAAGCATCTATGCCTTATGGAGTGAAATATCAGCTTGCTTCCTCTTACATTGTTAATGAATCATTAACAGAAAATCAAAAACAAAATGTTCAAAATACCATTACTTTACAGTCTGATGAGCGATATTTCTCTTATTGGATTAATATTGGACGTGGTAACTATCAAGAAGCAATTGACACCGCTAGGTTATTGGAGGACCGAGATTTAATCGTGTATGGTCTATTAAAACAACGTGAAGCATTAAAAATAGATCAAGAGCTTAGTGGAGATGAAAGAGAGGAAAGACTAAATAAAATTGAACGAGAAATAGATGACTATCAAGAAACAATGGATCAAGTCCAGGAGGGTAGCTCAGGGCAAGACGAACCACCAATTGATGAAGAAGCGAAATCAAACAATGGCGATTAAACACAGTTTACAACAGGAGGTGATCTTATGGAGCATCTGTGGTTATTTTATAATGGGTCCTATCAATACCAATCACTTAGCGGATTACAAGATATTTTAATAGGGAATAGTTTAAGCGACACAATTACGATTCAATCCATCTCCTTAGACTCATCAAAGATCTTAATTCGTAAAACGGGCGTTCAAAAGTTGGAAGTATTTCATGGCGGGCATTTTAAAGGTGAAATTGAACCCGACAAGCCGCATGAATTAAACATAAACAATCAAATGATAAAGCTTGTTTATCGATACCAGGAGTATCAAGAAAAAGACTATTACATTGGCAACCATTCGGAGCTGATCATACGTGATTTTTCCTTAGTAAGGCATGATGGTTCGTGGATATTACAACCTACTAACGATTCTGTTTTTCGAAATGGTGAAATTGTCAAAGGAGTAACACCCATACAGTATGGCGATAAATTGTTACATCAATATATATTCTTTTCTATTAAGAAAAACGATATCTTAACCGTTTACGCGCATAATCAATTTTCTATAGAATTAACAGAAATGAAAGAGCCAACATCGGTTATGAAGGAAAAGTATCCATCGTTTCGTAGAACACCTCGTATGATTTATGAAATGCCCGATGATAAAGTTGCTTTTTCGTTTCCTTCTGAGGAAATTGATGATGAAAGACGAGGAATCTGGCTAATTATTTTACCTCCGCTCATGATGCTTATTGTTATGGGGGTTGTAGCCTTGTTACGTCCACGAGGTATTTTTATTTTGATTTCTCTAGCAATGTTTGGTACATCGCTAATAACTTCTACTGTACAATATTTTAAAGAAAAGAAAAATCAGCTTAAGAAGCAGGAAAAGCGAAAAAGGTTATATACACGCTATTTAAAAAATAAGCGTGAAGAACTTTACCAGTTATCGAATAAACAGCGTGAGGTACTTTATTATCATTTCCCTTCATTTGAACGCATGAAGTATTTGACAAAAGAAATTAGTGATCGTATCTGGGAACGAACATTAGTAAGTAATGACTTTTTGCGGTTTCGTATTGGTAGAGCAAGAGTGCCATCTACCTACGATGTTTCTGTCCAACGAAGTGATATGTCCAACCAAGAAATGGATGATTTATTGGAAAAATCACAGGAGCTTGTTGCCCATTATAAGTATGTCAATAATGTACCATTAGTTATTGATCTATCCCAAGGTTCAATGGGAATGGTTGGTAAAGATTCAATCGTAAAGAAGGAAATTCAGCAAATTGTTGGTCAATTAAGTTTTTCCCAAAGCTATCATGATATTCGATTTGTAACTATATTTCATGAGGAAGAGTATAAGCAATGGGAGTGGATGAAATGGTTGCCACATTTTCAGTTACCACATACATACGCTAAAGGATTCATTTATAATGAACAGACACGTGATCAACTACTTTCTTCCATTTATGAAATGTTAAAGGAACGAGATTTAGACGAAGAAAAGGGTAAAATAACCTTTTCTCCGCATTTTGTGTTTATCATTACGAACCGTCAGTTAATTTCTGAACATGCTATATTAGAATATTTAGAAGGTGAACACGCTTCAATTGGCATCTCAACTATTTTTGCAGCAGATACGAAAGAAAGCTTATCGGAGCATATACACACCTTGGTAAGATACATTGATGATCAGCAAGGAGATATCTTGATTCAACATCAAAAAGCCGTACATATACCATTTAAACTTGACGGGCATCAAAAACAGGATAATGAAACCTTTGCGCGAACGCTGAGATCTTTGGATCATCAATTAGGGATGAACAATTCAATTCCAGAGAAAGTAACCTTCTTACAATTATTTCAATCAGCAGATATTCGTTGTTTAGACATTGCCAATAAGTGGCGAGAGAATCAGTCCGCCAAATCACTTGCTGTACCAGTTGGTCTTAAAGGAAAAGATGATCACGTATTATTAAACCTACATGAAAAAGCACATGGACCACATGGTTTGTTAGCTGGTACAACGGGCTCAGGAAAAAGTGAATTTCTACAAACCTATATTTTATCTTTAGCTGTTCATTTTCATCCTTACGAGGTAGCTTTTCTATTAATAGATTATAAGGGTGGTGGGATGGCTCAGCCATTTAAACACATTCCGCATTTATTAGGTACAATCACAAACATTGAAGGGAGTAATAATTTTAGTAAACGAGCACTTGCTTCAATTAAAAGTGAATTGAGAAGACGGCAGCGTTTATTTGATCTCCATGAAGTAAATCATATTCATGATTATATGCTTCTATATAAGCGAGGGGATGCCGTGGAACCAATGCCGCATCTCTTTTTAATCTCTGATGAATTTGCAGAGCTAAAGAGAGAAGAACCGGAATTTATTAGAGAATTAGTTAGTGCTGCACGAATTGGAAGAAGTTTGGGAGTACACTTAATTCTTGCTACGCAAAAACCTGGTGGTATTATTGATGACCAAATTTGGAGCAATGCACGGTTCAAGATTGCTTTAAAAGTTCAAGAGGAAAGTGATAGCAAAGAGGTTCTGAAGAATGGTGATGCGTCAAAAATCACAACCACTGGACGAGGATATTTACAAGTTGGAAATAATGAGGTATATGAACTTTTTCAATCCGCGTGGAGTGGGGGACCATATACAAAGGATGCGTTTGGTACGGAGGATGAAGTTGCGTTGGTTACAGACTTAGGTCTTATTCCTTTATCAGAGGTTTCAACAGAAGAAAGTGGAGCAAGGCATAAGAAAACGGAAATAGATGCAGTGGTAGAGGAAATCTCCAAGGTGCAAGAGGAATTGCAAATCCGCAAATTACAAAGTCCTTGGCTACCTCCTCTCCCACAGAGAATTACAAAAACAGAGGACAACATTGTAGCAGATAATGCGTACGAGATAGGTTTGGTAGATGAACCTGATCAACAAAGACAGACTAGTTATCTTTATCGTGTCATGGACGATGGAAACATTGGTATTTTCGGCTCTTCAGGCTATGGGAAATCAACGACACTACTTACATTTTTACTTCGTTTCTCAATGAAGAATAGCCCTGAAAAGATGAACTATTATATTTTTGATTTTGGAAATGGAGCACTTCTACCACTACAACAACTGCCACAAACTGGAGATTATTTTCGGTCAGATGACCATAGAAAGATTGAGAAGTTCTTCACTTTTATGTCAGCACAGATGGAAGAGCGAAAGCAGTTATTTAGGGATCAGGAAGTTAGTAATATTAAAATGTATAATGCTTTAGTAGAAGAGGAGTTACCAATTATCTTTATCGTGATTGATAACTATGATTTAGTAAAAGAAGAATTGCAGGAAATAGAAAATCGCTTTATCCAAATTGCTAGAGATGGTCAATCGCTTGGTATTTATACAATTCTGACTGCTTCACGAACCAACGCGGTAAAGCATGCGTTGATGAGTAATCTGAAAACAAAAATTGTGCATTACTTGATGGATACGTCGGATAAATATGCGATCCTTGGAAAAACCGCATATGAAACAGAGGAAATTCCTGGAAGAGTTTATATTAAGAATGAAGAGCCATTTCTTGCGCAAATTTATCTGCCTTCAAGTGGCGAAAGTGATGTTGAGGTATTAACAGGCATTAAAGGAATAATTCAACTACTAAATAAAACCTATGTAGATGCTCCGAAGCCAAAGTCGATTCCGATGTTACCACATAAGTTATCATATCAATCATTTCTTAATCGTTCAGATGTTCAATTGTCTGGACAAACCCCGGCAATTGGCTTGGATGAAGCAAATGTAAAACCTGTGTATCTGGACTGGCAAACAAATCGACATTGCCTGATTCTTGGCGATGCACAAAAAGGTAAATCAAATGTGTGCAAAGTTATTATCCATCGAATGAAGGAGAAAGCTACAATTGGATTATTTGATTCTATTAACCATTCATTAGCAAACTATGTAGAGGAAGATTCCGTTAATTATATGGAAACGAAGGAAGAATTAATAACATGGTTGAAAGAAATTGAACGAGAGTTTGAACGTCGAGAGCAAACATATAGGGAAGCTTTGATGGAAAGAAAAACAGCAAAAATCTTATTTTCTCCATATATACTTATGATTGACGGAATGAGTAATTTTCAGCAGAAATTGGATACTATGCTCCAAACAAAATTAGCAAATTTTATGAAGCATAATAGTCATCTTGGGTTTAGTGTTATCGTCTCTGGTGGTGCGAATGAATTTTCCAAAGGGTTTGATCCATTTACAAATGAAGTCAAACAAGTGAAACAAGCAATCTTACTCATGAAAAAATCTGAGCAAAACTTGCTTTCATTACCATATACACGTAATGAACAAGAAATTAAAGCAGGTTTTGGCTATTATGTAAAAAACGGTAACCCAATAAAAATTCAGATTCCACGCTATGACCTTGAAGGGGTGACCTATTAAATGGACAAGGGAATGAAAGCATCCATAGGGTTAAGCATGAAGGTACTAATTATATTACTATTACCACTTCTATTATTTCGTTATGTGGATAGTCAACCTAGAATTATTCTGGAAGAAGAGTCAAGTATTCGAAGTGTGGCAATTGTTAATGAAGATACTGGATATGAAAGTGAATTACAGTCGATTAATCTTGGGCATGAAATACCTATCCTATTAAAAGATCAGGAGGATTACTCATGGACCGTAGTTAATCGAAGTACAGC
The DNA here is from genome assembly GCF_947495635.1 of uncultured Virgibacillus sp. NCBI lineage: Bacteria > Bacillati > Bacillota > Bacilli > Caryophanales > Bacillaceae > Virgibacillus > uncultured Virgibacillus sp. Next base: position 69,448 of record NZ_CANMAB010000003.1, read on the forward strand.
AGAGCAGGGGCTTGCTAATAAAAATTACGATGCGATTATGTATATCCCTTCCAATTACTCCAAAAATATAATGACCTTTAAAGAGAATCAGCCGACAAAGGCATCACTTCATTATGTAATTCAGCCTAATTTGGAAGCGAAGGAACGACAACGAATCCATAGGCAAATGGCGAATGCTAAAAATATAATTAATCAAGAAATGATATCGTTATATTGGAATTATGTTTCTCAGCAGGTCAATCATATTCGGGATCAGTTTGATTTAATTGTTGAAAAAGAAATTGCTTTTCAAGATGCAATGTATTCCTTCTATACACCTTCGTCAAAAACATTAGCGTATGAAATAGATGTACATAAATCTAACTTGAAAAACATATTAAAGGATACGAGTCAAGTTGATGAGATATCATCAAGCAATGTTCATACTGCTGAAAAAGTCGAAAACAAAATGAAGTCCTTTGCCAAAGCATTAAATGAATATAAAGAAACGCAAAAGAAACAACAGCGTTTATTAGAAATATATCTAGATGAAAACCAAGAGGCATTTCATGAAGGATTGACGAGATATCATCAGGCTCTTGAAGAAAGTATAACTTCAATTGAAGAACAGTTTAAGCAGCAATCGGTGCTATTTAAAGAAAATCGAAATCAATTATTGGGTAATTTTGAACATTTAAAGAATAATGTAGTACACGGTAGAAACTATGTGGATAAGTGGAATGAAATACAAGCAAAAAAATATGAATTACTTTTATTAAAAATAAATACGTATAAAGATAAATTTTTAAACGAACCAAATACTAAACTAGACAAAGCTATACGTAATTTAAAAGGTTTAAAAAGAGATATCATTGATATTCCAACAGCTCCTAATGTGAATGAAGTTATTACAATTGATTTAGCAAAACTGAGTGAACATATGGCAGAGTTGGGTAAGGCTATTGATCAGTTTTCAGCCGCAAGTGAGGAAGAGCCGGAAATTCCTAAAGAAGATAAGGCTGACTGGAATAATATAGTCAATAACTTCGCAAAATTAGATACGGAGTTAAATGCTTTAGTAGAATTGCAATCTAACAATCCAAATCCTAATGAAATTATTGATGTATGGGAAGAACACGTCAATGAATGGAATAAAACTTATAAAAAACTGATGGATCAGATAGAAGAGCCCATTTTGAAATTAGTTAACAACATTGAAGAGAAACAAAACAAAATATTAGTAAGTAAAGAAATATCTGATGAAAGAAGGGAGTTTTTAAAGGGTGAGTTTGAAAAATTAAAATTGGATAATAAACCACTTATTTCTTTAATTGTGTATTCAGAAGAGTTATCAGTCTACATGAATACATTAAATCAAAAGAAAAAAGTAAATAATGACATTTTGAGCGTTTTTGAGAAGGAATTACATACATTAACTACTTTAAATTCAAATTATTATACAAAACTCAATGATGTATTTGGCAAGAATTTAAACGCTATTAATTCATCAAAATCAGTAGGAGAAGAAAGGATAGGTCTTAGTGAATTAATTAAAAACACAGAAGATTTATTTGCTTCTTATAATGATAAACTGAATCAAGGAAAAACAAATATTAAAAGTATTATAGAAGAAATGGAGCTTGGTTCAGCTAATATTACAGAGAAACTACAGAAAATTAACGATCATACCTTTGAATGGAAGATATCTCCTGTCCTAGAACAATTAGATGGAGAAATGATGGTCGAAATTCAGCAAGGTACCATGTCTGATTTAGAGCATATGGCTGAACTGTTAAATAAACTAAATGAAAACCAAAATCAAATAACTTCCTCCACAGAAGAGCTACAGGAACAAGTAAATACGGTTCAGCAGCAATCAGATGAATTAAATAATAAATGGTCACAAAACGTTGCTTCATCTGAAAAGGTACGGAATGAAATCTATGATATCCTAGGAAATACAATTGTGGATGGACAAGTAAATCCACTTGTTTTCAATTATTTATCAAATCCTGTACAAGTGGAAGGACAGCTGAATGGTCAAGTAAAAGCAGAAACAGAAGATAGGATTCCACCAGTAATAATGTTTATCATTATTTTATTAAGTGGTTTATTAATTGGTTTTTTAAGTAATTACTATTCCAATACATCCTATCTTGTTCAAGGCGGACTGTTCTTGCTCTTAAATATAGCTGTAGGGTTGATTATTAGTATTTATGGATTGAACATGTATTCATTAGATAATGCTAGAGCTATGCAATGGTCGCTATTTACTATATTGTTGTTGGTTACCTGTGCAAACATAGTTCGTGGGGGATTATTTATTGGTCAATTTGTCGGTTGGATAACAAGTATGATGATGATCGTGTTTTTTATTTCACCTTTAGTAGATCTAATTGTACCGGAGTTTCGATTTAATAATCCGATAACGGATGTATATATTTCTTTACAATATGGTACAGGCGAATCCACCTATTTAGCTATGTTCATACTAGCCTTAATATCGTTACTCATGTCAGCTCTTATTTACACGATTCAGCAGTTTAAAAATAAGTCTAAGGTGGATGAGGATGAAGAAGAAGCACTTTAGTTTACTCGTTCTAGTAGCTTATTTCTGGTGTAGTCCCGTTTTTGCTGAAGGAAGCGATACACCGGAACCTAATGAATACAAAGAAAAGGAAATAGAAATAAAAAAATCATATCAAAATGATGTAAGCAAAAGAGGAGAATTACCAGAGGAACAAAAACATTTAACATTCCAAAAGCAGGATCAAACAGATAGTATGCAGTTAAGGGAGCAATTATTCCAAATTTCTCGACTAGAAGCAAATACGATTATAGCAAAAGCAGATCAATTAGCACTTTTTTCAAAGCAAGATCGAAATACTATCCGAAAACAAGAGATACAGCCAACGGAAAGTCCGTCCAATATCTTAACTGTATTGATAGTTACTGTGGTCATTATTATTGCTGCAATGTTTTTGCTGATTATTCCAAAGTACAAGCAATCCCATAATTAATTTTATGGGATTGTATTTATTTAATCGACTCAACCCCTAATATCAACATTATCTAGCTCTGCTATCTTTTCACTAGTTAATGTTAGCAATTCCTGACTAGTAGCTCGATGTTTTTCCAGGTATTTTTTAACTAGATAATTGCCAACGGAATAACCCATCATGAATGGATAAAATTGAAGTCCATAAAGAATGTGATGATGTTTTCTACTTTTTTTTGATAGTTGGTTATGAGGTAGAATATGTTTTTCCCAAAAAACGTTTAACATATCATCTGAATATTTACTTGTATAGAATGCTGTATATTTTTCACCTAGCCGTTCACGTACAGCATTTTCTGCCAACCCCTCTAAAATAATCGTGTCTAGTAAAGTATAATCTGCTTCTTCCTTGGAATAGTTCGTTAATCGACAGGCATGATTATATTCATGCGTAAGTAATGCTTTTATTTCATTTGGTGTATTTGTGTCGGATAAAAATAAAAAAAGTTTATCTTTAAAAGTTAGCCCAGCCTTACTATTATAATCATCTTTTAACTTACGGTTGGTGGTATCAGATGGGAAAATGAAAATAGGAACACTAGGGCCATTCCAGAGTCTTTTTAGCTGTTGATAGTCTTCCTCTACGGTTTGCCAAACTTGTTTTTTTATAAGTTGCCTGACTCGTTGTTTTTGTAGTGGTGGCAGGTACATACCGAATTGGGTTAAGTGGGCATATATTTCATCAGCGTAAGCATGCTCAAAATAATCCTCCATCTTTTCCGTGATTTTCAAAGGGGTTTTATAGTGCTTTAACAACCATTGATCTGTCCGTATAACTCCCATTTTTCCCCACCCTTACATCATTATTTTGATAGCATATGCGCTTTTTTTATAGACGTTTCCAGACTATATGTATTTTTGTGACCGAAATTGTTGTATTGTCATAGTCTGACAATGAAAGGAGGACTTTAACGTGAATTATCTTGAAGGATTAGCCGAACTTGGAGTTGGAGGTGCACATCCAGGGGGATTGAAGTTGACAAAAGAGCTGTTGAAAAAGGAAAGCATTAATGAATCAACAGTGATTTTGGATGTAGGATGTGGGACTGGTCAAACGGCGGCATATCTTGCAGGGTTTTACCAATGTGCCGTTACTGCCGTAGATTATAATCAAATGATGGTGGATAAAGCGATAAATCGATTTAAGCTGCGCAAGCTTCCAGTTCAAACCATGAAAGCAGATATCACGCAGCTGCCACTGAAATCAGAGGAATACGATATGGTTATTTCAGAATCTGTTATTTCCTTTACAGAAATTACTCGTGCCCTTTCAGAAATCACTCGTATCTTAAAGCCAGGTGGAGTCTTTATTGCGATAGAAATAGTATGTGAACGCACATTAAGGGATCATGAAAAGAGGATGCTAACATCATTTTATGGATTTACGGAAATACAAACAGAAGAAGCATGGAAGCAACAATTGTACCGAGAAGGGTTTCATCACGTGCGGGTGGAAAAACCGAAGTTAAAAAAGGAAGAAATGACATTAGAGGATACAAATGATTTCGATCTATCTGAAAAGGTTGATGAAGATACGTTTGAAGTATTAGTTTTACATGAAGAATTAATGGAAAGGTTCAAAGAAAAACTAGGATTTAGAGTATTTAGATGTAAATTATAAGGCTAGTTTATTATGGGACTTCCTAGTACTATCCAGGATGTGGCCTTGTATCTGCTAGTATGTATAATATCAGAGCATCATTTTGATGTCCCTGATAACATGTACACGCTAAAAGAGCTAATAAAGAAAGGCAAGTTTAATTAAGTGAAGAGTATTGTTGAAAACGTACTGATTTTTATGATGGATCAACTTTGTTCACATGGTTAGAAGTATCGATTGTAAGTTTTTCGATTAATCGTTTCTTTATGTCGTTATTAGATATATACTCATTAAAAATTAGAAATGATTTATCTCCATCTTCTATTATGTTAAATGGACCAGTTTTATTGAAATGGTGATCATGAAAAATCATATCATTTGGGTAATTATCTATTTCGTTACCTTGACTTCCAGTTAAAATGGTAACGAAAATGATTGCTATACTTAATCCAGCAATTATTTTCACCGAGCAATCCCTCCTAAATGAAAAGCTACTCATTATTAATTTTCATAGCAACCTGTTTTCCATTAATAAAAGTTTCCAATATCGTTATGAATATCGAAATAAATTGTTTCATGATGATTAACCTCCCTACTGTTTAGTATTACAATTTTGATTATAGTATCTAAAGGAAGTATTACCTATGTATTTATGTGACGTTAGCCTTACAATAATGAAAGGTCAACTTTTTTATATCATGATGATGCACCTTAGATAATTGTAGTACCTTCATTCATGTATAGTTTTCTGATCCTTTGGTGTTTTGCTTAGTAGCATATTTACTACCTTCATTTTCATATACGTTAACAAAGAGGCTGTAAAGGAAAGGGGACAGTATATGGACTATAAAATAGCTGTTATTCCTGGTGATGGAATCGGTGTTGAAGTGATGAATGAAGCGTTAAAAGTATTGGAAATTATTAATACCAAAGAATCAATTCATATTACATATGATATATTTAATTGGAATTCGGATTATTATTTACAAACCAGTCGTATGATGCCAGAAAATGGATTAAAGCAGCTTAAGGAATATGATGCGATTCTTTTCGGAGCAATCGGAGATGAAAGAGTACCAGATGATGTTACATTATGGGAACTAATTATGCCAATTCGAAAATCATTTCAACAGTATGTTAACTTTCGACCAATTAAATTACTTAAAGGTATGGATACTCCGATACGTAACCAATCCACTAAACCGATTGATTTTGTGCTAATAAGAGAAAACGCAGAAGGAGAATACTCTAATGCTGGAGGAATAATGTTTGCGGGAGAGCACAGGGAATTGGCGATCCAAAATAATATAATGACAAAACAAGGTGTTACACAAATAGCAGAATTCGCATTTTCCTATGCGCAAAAGCAAAATTTAACAAAGGTTACGAATGCAACTAAATCAAATGCGATTATTCACTCTATGAAATTTTGGGACAGAATTATAGAGGGTGTTGCTGGGGAATATCTAGATATTTCATATGAAAAATATTATATAGATGCATTGGCTACATACTTTGTACAGCGTCCTCAAGATTTTCAAGTCGTATTAGCAACGAATTTATTTGGTGATATCCTTTCTGATTTAGGATCTGCAATTGTAGGAGGTTTAGGGATATCCCCTTCTGCAAACATAAATCCTGCAGGTGAGTTTCCTTCTATGTTTGAGCCAGTTCATGGTTCAGCTCCAGATATTGCTGGAAAAGGTATTGCCAACCCGATTGCTCAAATCTGGTCGTTGGCACTTTTGTATGAACAATTAGGTAGAAAGGATATCCATGATAAGGTAATAACAACTATTGAAGCCTTATTCATTAACAAGGTTAATTTAACTGCCGATATGGGAGGGACGGCGTCAACTACGGAAGTAGGAGATTCTGTTTGTACGATCTTAAAAAGCTTGTAAGAAAAGGGCGGGCAACGCTGAATAACATTTATCAAAATCGCAATAAATAATTTAAAACCAGAAAAAAACGGATGGCTGCAAATGCTAGTTGAGAACATTTGCAGCCATTCTGATTTTCTTAAGTAAAATACGACTGTACTAGTCTCCTTCGTTTGTTAGCTTGGTTGTAAGTAATCGATAAAAATATTTTTTAGGATTTTTAATTGTTCTTCAGCCTCTAAATCTCCTTTAAGCATAGGGATTCGTTCATAAAGCAACAGCTTTCTAGAAAAGAGCCCAAACGAATTCGTAATAGTGGTTAGAACCTTTTTTATATCGATGTCAGATCGTATAGATCCATCTTGTTTCCCATCTTCTATAATGGATGCAAGTATCACTGATATTTTATTTTGCGACCTATTATATGCTTCAATATCTTCCAACGGCTCTGTTTGTAGAGAAGCATAACTTTTAAAAACCTCAAGAAGCTGCATATTTTCCAGTTTCTCTTCATTTATTTCTGAGATAAAGAAATCAAACATTCTTTCCATTTTATCTAAACAACTACCATTCATATCAGCAATAGATTGAAAAATAGGTATATATTTTTCCACAATATTAATCGCTACTGCTACAATTAGCTTCTCCTTTTTAGGAAAGTATCGGAAGACAGTAGCAATTCCAATATTTTCTTCATCGGCAATTTCCTGCATGGTCGTATTGTCAAAACCTTTTTTAGCAAATACTTTTTCTGCAGCTAGGATAATACTATTTCTTCGCTTCATTTTCCCTTCCATTCTTTCTTGTTTCCATCTATCCTGCGGATTCATTGATCTTTCTCCTTTTTAAATGATAAAAGTTTTATGTATATAAAGTGAAACTTCAATCAGTTGGAGGGGGGGTTATCCCCCACTTATCCATATTGGTTTCGCTTTATTGCTTAAATTGGGGTCTTACTGCCAGTTATATGCGGGATAAAGTGAAACTTCAATCAGTTGGGGGGTGTTTATCCCCCATTTACCAATATATGTGGGATAAAAAATTTGGAAAAGATGATAATTATAAATGAATATCATCTAAAAATCCTAGCAAACTAATTCATATTCGTCAATTTGAATCGTTTTTGAGCAATTCTATTGGAACTATTTCTTAAACAATACTATAATGATAATGTTATAATGATAGTGAAACTATCATTAAGATTAATTCACAAATTGAAAGGGGCTAATTAGCATGACAAGGCTTACAAATAAAGTTGCAATTATAACAGGATCTGGTAGTGGTATGGGAAAAGAAGAAGCATTGCTTTTTGCAAAAGAAGGTGCAAAAGTAGTTGCAACAGATATTCAAGTGAATGCTGTTCAAGAGGTAGTTGATGAAATAAAAGCAGCTGGTGGTGAGGCGCTAGCTTTAGCACATGATGTTACCTCAGAGGATGATTGGAAGAGTGTTATGCAAACGACCATTGATACGCATGGAAAATTAGATATTCTTGTAAATAATGCTGGAATTTCTCAGCCAGAACCAATGGAAGAATTGACGCTTGCACGCTGGAATCAAATTATTAATATTAATTTAACTAGTACATTTCTTGGTATAAAATTAGCTATTCCGCATATGCGTGAAAATAAAGGTGGATCGATCATAAATATTTCTTCCATTGCAGGATTGACTGGTAGTTCAGGTGCTGGTGCTTACACCGCATCTAAGGGTGGAGTACGTATGTTAACGAAAGCTGCTGCCGTTGATTATGGAAAAGACAATATTCGCGTGAATTCTGTTCATCCAGGATTTATAAAGACACCGATGAGTGAGGAATTCTTTGAACGAGAAGATATGAAGCAATGGTTCCTTGCACAAACTGCATTGCCGCAATTAGGTAAGCCAATCGAGGTAGCAGAAGCTGTGTTGTTCTTAGCATCAGATGCTGCCTATCATATCACAGGGGTGGAATTACCAGTTGATGGTGGCGTGGTTGCAAAATAAGGTGCGTAACGTAGAAAAGTGCTATGCAGAAAGTTTATTAAAATTATTACAAATCGTTTAGAACAAAAAAGCCGACCGCATTCATAAAGGTATCGCCCCCCTGTTAGAGTAAAAAATCTACCTGGGGGCGGGTTTAGCTTTTATTAACTACTCGTTTGATCTAGTGCTTTTTCAAGTGGTTTAAGCGTAGTAGCATGTAAAATATTCTCCTCATAGAATGTTGTTTACTCAGGTAAAGTTTGAACTGTATCCTTTAAAAGGCGAAATTTTTTGATTGTCGTATTTGAAAGGAACTAGTGGTAGTTCGTCTATATGGAAGTTAACAAGATACCGCTAGTAGAAACCTGTATGAATGACATAAATAATTTTCTGAAGTATAGGTTGCTCTCTTTTTCTTTCCATAAAAGGAGGTCCCAAAAATGAAACTTACTGCATATAAAGAGTATATAGGTAAATCTCCTTGTGAAAGGGGCTGAAGTATGATGTATTATTATGTTCCGAGTTATTATCCCACCACCTTATATCCTGTGTATATACCGGTTCGGGAGCAACTTCCTCCTGTTAATATAGAGTTTTTCTATGAATCAGCAAATGAAACGGTAAGGCTTATGAATGACGTACGTGTCGTTCTGAATAAGTTATCTACCTCAAAAGAATTTGATAGGCAGATAATGAGTGCTGCTCAACAGTCTGATCATGAAGAAGTGAAGCGCTTAATTCAATCATTAAATATTACTTCTACCATCGAGGTTGGGTTTACGCCAGATGAATTGCGTTTAAATTTCAGTAAAAAAACGGTTCATTCTAATCGGGACTGTTGCAAAATTACGATATTCCTGAGATGGAGATAAAGAAATGAGGATGAGGTTGGGACATATTTAAAACAGCATTTTAAGGTCTAATGATGAACAATACACTATTCTATCACCAGAAATATACGTAGACTCCTTGGAAAGAAGAGCGCTCTTTTTCTACGTGGAGTAACGTTGCTACAAGCCTTCCTTATCTTTCCAAAGGAAAGGTAGCAGTGAGCTGCCAAAGTGCGTCAGTAAGAGGAGAGACTCACCATTCGCTCGTGGAAAGCGAAGATATTTCTGGAGCGAGTTAGTTACACAAACCATCATTTCTAGTTGTTCCATATATAGATTACTTTTGTCTCTATCTCATTTGCTTCATAGTTCATGATGAACGAAACGATCGCTTCAACCGTGAGTATTTAATACGAATCGTAAAGGTGATCATTGTAATATGGTACAATTGTTAAGCTCTTTCTTCTAATAAGCTCAATAAAACATTAGCAATGATTAACCCAGCGGACTTTGATGCAACCTTACCTGGTAGACCAAGTGCATGCGAAGCTTTAATACCCTGTTTTGCTGCAAAGTTAAAGTCTGTTCCTCCGGGTTTTGATGCTAAATCAATGATAAACATACTTGGCTTCATTGCTGAAATGATGGTTTTATCAACTACGTTATCTGGTATGGTATTAATACAAATATCCATTGTTTCAATTGCTTGCTTTAAATTACGCAACTGAACGGGCGTAAAGCCCATCTCTGTAATGCGAGCGATTGCGGTGGAGCTTCTAACTGCGACAGATACATGTGCACCAACCGATTGAAATAATCTTGCGACCGTCATGCCTACTCTTCCAAATCCAAGTATACTAACATTAGAGCCATGTATTGTTACATCTGTTTCTTCTATGGCTATTTTAAGTGCACCTTCAGCGGTTGGAATAGAATTATAAATAGCAATATCATCACGAGCAAAGAGTTTAACTAATTTACGATTCGTAGCAGCTGTTGCATGATCTAAGTAATTATTGGAAGTACCGGTGTAAATAACACAATTTGATGGTGTACAAGATAAAAGCTGTTCGGTTAAATATATTGACTTGTCTGAATAAGTTACTTCTACTTTTCCTTTTGTATCAGTACCAGCAACAGGAAGTATAATAGCATTTAAAATGGAGTGGTCAATACTTTCTAACTCGACATGCTGAACATTTATTTCATTAAAATGAATATGATCATATCCAATCACGTAGACGGTTATGTTTTCCTGCGCTAACATGCGGATCACATGTAGATATCGAGCATCTCCACCCATTATCAATACATGTAAATTATTTTGCAAATAAAACATCTCCCTTCAGGTAAATACATTCATTCGTACAAGAGCTAATTACTTTATTAAAGAATAATATTGCATAACATAAATAAGAAACGATGGAGCAAACAAAACTCACTTTTTTATTTTACAATACATTGCTTGTCTCTTATGACAATTTTCTTATTATGAGGAGAATATAAGTATACGAGGGTTTGAATAAAGTAGTTAGATCACAAAAGAAGACCAACTTAAGTACAAAAGCATAAGCGTCCGATTAGAAACGTAACGATTGGAGCGAGTCAACGGAGGTAAAGGAATCACGGTGAGCTTGCGAGCCAATGATGACTTATCGTAAGGTGATTTGTGAAGTCGCCTCGTTTCTGGGCGCTGAAGCTGGAAGTGGCTTAACGCGCCGATATTTATCCATATGGGGAAAATGTTATGATTTCCTAGACTATAAAAAAAGTCCCAATTTGATAGATTGAGACTCTATGGCTCAGTTGACTAGTCTTGCCATTTAATTAATCTAGGGTGCGCATCTAAAATAGATTGATATTGTTCGTTCCAGCCAAATTCACTATCTGGATCAAGCTCTAAATATCGGTTATATTTTTGCTGACGCTCCTTAGCATTTGTCCAGCCAAAATGTTTAATTCGTAGTCGGGAAATTGCATTTGGCAGATGATAAATATTCGCAGGAAATCTACCACAATGAAACCTTTTCTTCTTCCATTGATAATCAAAGTTTGGTTGATATCGTAATAAAAATGGCCGATAGCACAAATGGGATTGCCAGTAATTATCATCTCTATAATGTTCTTCATCCCACATATCATAGAGTCTGAAGCTATAGAGATCGATATCCGATTGATTGATTAATTCACGAATCTCATTTGTCGCTTTATCTTCTAACAGTTCATCAGCATCTAGATTCAAAATCCAGTCTGGTTTTGTTTTTATTGTTTCCTCCCATTGTTGTTTTCTTAGTTCTACTTCATTTGCAAATGTAGATCTTTTGTTTTGGACGATATGCGTCGGAATGCCAGCTAAAATTTGTTTACACACCTCTATACTATTGTCCTCACTGCCATCATCAATAATAACCGCCGAATCAATGAAGTCCCTATGCTGAAGTAATACTTTTTTTAAATATCGTGAGGCTTCATTTTTCATAATCATGGATAATGTTATTTTATTGTTATTGTCTTTACTAATACGCTTAGCTAAGATATCAGATACTTCTAGAGGAGAGATACGTTCTTGATTATCGTCCTTGTAATCCTCTACAGCTTCAAGATCCGAGCTACGGTAAATATGGTAAGCTGGATAGTGTGTGTCAACATATAATAATAATCCTAATGCCTGTGCTCTAATACAAAAGTGACGATCCTCCCCCCAAAAAGAAAGATTCGGAATTGGACTAAAGTTTACACCAGTATTTAATGCGTGTGCACTAAGTAACGTACATGCACCTAATCCACCAACTTCATACGTTCCAGGTACCTTTAATTGATTAATGAATTCCATAGTTCTGCGTTTTTTTTCTTCATCTGATAATCGTTCTCCATGTGTAGCGTGATATAAAGTATATTCATCTTGAACCCATACTTGTGGAAGTGGGTCTGCGTTTATCTGCCATTTTGTCCAAAAGATGGTAGAAATAATGTTCTTGTCTATTCGAATTAAATATTCAATGGTGTTTGGATGAATAAGAAGGTCTGAATCAATTAAGAATAAATAATCATACCCTTTATCCCTTGCATGTTTGATAATTTGATTCTTAAATTCAGCTACTTTCCAGATAGCTTGATGATTCCAAATATGCGTATTACCATTACGAGAATACCCCTGATGGTCATAGGGAGAGGGAGCAATAATTTCTGTACTGCCTTCATTATCTTGAGCGAAGTTCCTCAATAGTTGCTTTGAAGCTTTATCAGTATTATCATCAACGAACATATAATGGATAGTAATATTTGTTTGCTTCAGCTCAGATAAAGATGTTAAAAATTCTTTTAGAATAGGGTATTCCTGATGAATGGGTGACCCGATTAAGACACTGTGTTGTTTCATCCGAAATAGTACCTCCTTGTATGCGCGTAACAAAATAATCCTTGTAGTATTATATCGATCCGTTCATCAAATGTTCATTGTTTGCTGTTTTTTAGGTAATGTAGAGTGGACAGCAAGGCAAAACCATCCTGTCTGTATGGCAATCGATATTAGGGTGAAAACATTAACAAAATCAATAAAATTATTATTGCAATTCATTTATGTAAGCGGTATAATTGCAATATACAATATTTTGTATATTATGAAGGAGTCGATATGAGCAGAATTTGGGAAAGTTTATTTTCAAAAAATGGTTTAGCGGCAAAAGAGATAGCTGGAAAAATGCTGCATATTCAAGAGGGGGATAGAATTCCTAGAGTAAGCGACTTAGCGAAAACATTAGAGATTGGAAATGGAACCGTTCAAGGTGCTTTAAAGGTTTTAGAAAACTTGCACGCTATTCATTTGGAAGCAAGGGGACATCTTGGAACGTTTTTACGAAAGAAAGATGTTGTATTACTGAAAGAAATAGCAGGTGTTGGCTCGTTAATAGGTGCTATGCCGCTGCCATATTCACCTAAGTATGAAGGGTTGGCAACAGGATTAATTGAGGCATCGGAAGCGATGTTAAATCATATCGACCTTGCTTACATGAGAGGATCTAAACAACGGCTTGAGTCGTTAAAGGCAAGAAGGTCTGATTTTGTAATTATGTCCCAGCTTGCAGCTGAACAAGAAGTTTCTGAGGATGAGAATCTAGAGATAGCGCTGAATTTTGGAGCCCATACGTATGTTACAGCACACCAAATCTTTTTTTCTAACCATGGTGAACAAAAAATAAAAGATGGTATGCGTGTCGGGATAGATTATACTTCAATAGATCAATCGAAAATTACACTCATGGAATGCAGAGGCCTTGATGTTGAGTTAATACCTGTTAACTATATGCAGCTCTTTGAAATGCTTTTAAAGGGAGATCTCGATGCAGCAGTTTGGAATGCTGATGAAAATCGAGCAAGAGAAACCTTCCAAGTAGGCGAATTTCAGTCAGCGTCTACACGGCAAGTCGTGAAAAATGCATCTACTTCGGTCATTCTTATTGAAAAAGATCGAAAAGATGTAAAGGAATACATTACAAAGCTGGATAAAGAAAAAATACTACGAATTCAGCAACAGGTTGTGAATAAGGAAAAGCTCCCACACTATTAGTGTGAGGCAGTTTTTTATCATCAATATACAGAAAACTGTATTTTATCTAGGGGGTATATGTATGAATGTAGCTGAATTAGAAGATAGACTCCACATTTTAGTCTTAGGGGAGGTAATAACGAAAGAAGCATGTCATATTACTTTAGCTGCTTTTCAAGAATTAGTGAATGAATTAGAGCTAGAAGAGGTGGATCAGGCAGAAATGTTATTTACTCACTTACCTTCTGCATTGACAAGAATTGAAAGAGGTGAAGCTCTTGAGGCCCCATCTCCTGCTATTATGGAAGAAGTGAAGCAATCTGCTTATTATCTAGATGCAGAAAGACATGTGAATAAGGTACAACAGAGCTGGGAGAAAGAGCTTCCTCAGGAAGAAAAGGAATTTTTATACATGCATTATACAAACGTATTAGCTATGAATAAAGGAGGAAATAAAAAATGAAAATTGTTATAGGTGGACAAGTAGAGAAAAAAGCGATTGAAGCGTTAATTAAAGATGTGGATCCCGCTGTTGAGACTGTTGTGAAGTCAGATTTAGATGCAGCAATGGCCATGAAAACAGGTCAAGCCGATTATTATTTAGGTGCTTGCCATACTGGTGGTGGCGGTGCACTTGCAATGGCAATTGCGATGATAGGAAAAGATAAATGTGAAACGGTGTCTATGCCAGGGAAGAAGCCTGACGCTTCCAGAGTAGAAGAGGCTGTAAAAGAGGGGAAAATAGCTTTCGGTTTTACTGGTGATCATATGGAAGCAGCGGTTCCTATGATCCTTCAAGCTTTAAAAAATAAAGGATAATCACAAATAAAGGGGGACTATTAGATGGAAATGATATTTGTAATTTTGATTGGGGCAATTGCCGCTGTACTAGCCAACATGAACATAGCCGTTTTCAATGATGGGTTACGGCCAATTGTATCGGAGCATTTAGAGGGACGATTGAAGCGTAGAGAGCTAGGGCTAACGGCATTTGCCATGAGTTTTGGTTTAGTAGTAGGATTTGGAATACCTTTTACCATTACAGCAAGTATTATTTTGATTCATAGTATTTTACTTGGAACAGATATTATTGGCTTGATGACACCGAAGAATAAGTGGGGTACACCCGTTGCCGCAGTAATTGGTGGTTTATATGGTTGGGGACTATTGATGGGATTGGAAGGCTTTGTAAAGCTATTTGAATACTTACCTGTTAACTTCCTTGAACCGATGGGAGAGGTAGGAACACCAGTAGTTGTAACATTTATGGCTTTCCCAGCATTAGCAGTTGCGATGCAATTTAGTGTTAAGAAAGGGATTGTTACGTTTATTGTAGCGGCACTAGTTAGGCAGCTAGCGGTGTTTGTCAATGATAGTGGCTTCCTAAGTATCGGTGATAACGTGATCACGTTAAATCAAGAGGGTATGGCTCTTATCGCTGGTATGATTTTCTTATTTGCTTTTGCTATGAGGGAAAAGACGGAAGAAGGTTCATCTGTTGACTTAGCATCCATATTTAGTGAGAAAGTTAAATCAATTAAAAAGAATGTTGTCTTCTTTATGATTATTGGTGCACTAATTGCTGGTGCGACGAATCTATTACTAATGGCCGGAGACCCAATTTCTCTTAATCTATTAGCTGAAGGAAAGCAAACAGATGCTGGAATTGCTGCTGCAGCTAGAGCCATTGGTTTCATTCCTTTAGTTGCCAGTACAGCAATAGCTACTGGTGTCTACAGTCCTGTTGGATTCACCTTGATATTTGTAGTTGGTCTATTCGTACCAAATGTTTGGGTGGCAGTAATTGTTGGGGCTATTGTTATCTTTTTAGAAGTAATGTTATTAAGTTCGATTGCTAAGTTCTTAGACAAATACCCTGGTGTAAGGAACTCAGGGGAAAATATTCGTAGTGCAATGACAAAATTATTAGAAGTTGCCTTATTAATTGGAGGGGCAAATGCAGCAAATATCATTGCACCTGGTTTTGGATTCTTCTTTATCGCAGGCTTCTATTTATTGAATGAGGTTGCTGGAAGACCAATCGTCCGAATGGCGGTTGGGCCTGTTGGAGCAATCGCAGTTGGTGTTATTGCAAACATATTGGTACTACTAGGAATTATGTCAGTATCTTAAGTACAAACAGCATAGGAGTGATTAGCAAATGATACAGACTGTAAAGGGAAAAATTGAGAAAGAAGCATTTGGTGTTTGTGCGGCGCATGAGCACCTCTCCATTGACTTATCTAGAGTAAAAGGGGATCCAGATACAATTTTGGATGATGAACAAGGGATGATGGAAGAACTTGCTTATTTTTATCAAGCAGGTGGACGATCCTTGATAGAACTGACGAATGATGGAATGGGAAGAGATGTCAAAAGGCTAGTTCGTTTAAGTGAAGCATCTGGTGTACACATTGTTACATGTACTGGTTTTTATAAAGATCCATTCATACCTGAATTTGCCCAGGGGTGGGATCGTGAACAATTTGCTACTCATTTCATAAAAGAAAGTAAAGAAGGAATTGAGGATACAGGTGTTCTTCCTGGAATTATCGGGGAGGTAGGGACAAGTGTTAATGAGATAAAACCAGTGGAAAAAGAGCTCATTATTGGAGCTGGCATGGCTGGTCTAGAGACAGGCTTACCGATTTCCACCCATACATCTTTAGGGACGCTAGGTAGTAAGCAAGTGGACATGTTTTTTGCATTGGGATTACCGAAGGAACAAATAATCATTGGTCATCAGGATTTAAATCCTAATAAGGAAGAGGTTTTAGACGTACTTCAATCTGGTGTATATATTGGATTTGATACGATTGGTAAGAATAATTACAGACCGGATGAGGAGCGTTTGGACTTTCTATTAGATTTTATTGAGAGAGGTTTCCATAAACAAATTGTTTTGTCAGCAGACTTAACACGAAAATCCCATTGGCATAAATTTGGTGGTCCGGGATATGATCTTGTGTTAAACGATTTTATCCCTGCATTAAAAAAACGTGGTGTAACGGAGACGGTAATTACAGACCTGCTTGTAAAAAATCCAGCAAATGCATTTTCAGTAAAGGAGCGGTAATATGGCTTACAATCCGGAAAAATTAAAATATGCTTCATCTGTACTTCCAACGTTGACAGTTGAGGAGGCTCAACAGCTTCAATTTAAATTAACCCATAGTATGAGTAAATATTTTACAGGTGATCAATTCTTATCTATGGGTGACCTTGGTGTCGCTCCTCGTTATCAGAAACCAGAACAAACGGAAAGGGTAGAGCGTGTTATTGCCGATTTTTTTGAAGCTGAAAAGTCTGCTCTCGTTCGAGGTGCAGGTACAAGTGCGATTCGAATCATTCTGAGCACGCTCCTTGAAGCTGGTGATAGCATGTTCATTCATACTGCTCCTGTTTATACAACGACGAAGGATACGATTCGTATTCTAGGTATTCAGACAGAATCAATAAATTACAATGATTTGAATGCTGTAAAGGAAGCTGTGCAACAGAATCAATCCTGTAAGCTTTTTTATATTCAGCATGCAAGGCAACAGCCGACAGATATCTACCATCTAAAAGAGGTTATTCAAACGGTGAAGAATATTCGTCCAGACCTTCCAATCGTTGTTGACGATAATTATTGTGCGATGAAAGCTTATGGGATTGGTGTAGAATATGGTGCTGATTATTCTACGTTTTCCGGATTCAAGCTGCTTGGGCCAGAAGGTATTGGAGTAATTGTAGGGAAAAAAGACGGTATAGAGACACTACAGCAACGAAATTATTCTGGTGGTGGACAAGTACAGGGATATGAAGCGATGGAACTTTTACGTATGATGACATTTGCTCCAGTATCACTAGCAACGCAGAATGAACAGGTTGAAGAGGTTTGTAAACAATTAAATGAGGGTGTCATCGAAGGAATTGCAGCAGCCTATATGACAAATGCGCAATCAAAAAATGTCATTGTTGAGCTAGAGCAGCCAATTGCGCAAGAAGTTATTCAAAACAGTAATGGACTTGGTGCTGCTACTCATCCAGTAGGCGCAGAATCAAAATATGAAATTATTCCAATGATTTATCGTGTTTCAGGCAGTTTTATTGAAGCACAGCCACACTTAAAACAATATGGATTACGCATTAACCCGATGAAATCGGGAGCATCCACAGTTATTCATATCTTAAATAAAGCAATAAAAATGGTCAACTAGATTTTTATGAAGGAGGGGTGCTTCCATGTTTTTGCATACAACAATACAAAGAAATCCAGAGCTGATATATGCCGGGCTTTCGTTACATCAAAACGGAGAGATTCCTCCAAATACGTATATTATCGATGTAGATGCTCTAAAAGCAAATGCCAGCATGTTAGCAGATACTGCTAAAAAGCATGGAATGGAATTATATTTTATGAGTAAGCAGCTAGGCCGATTTCCGGAGGTTGTAAATTATATCGTAGAAAGTGGAATAAAAAAAGCAGTAGCTGTTGACTTTGATGAAGGTAAAGTACTCGCAGATCACGGTATCGCGATAGGTAATATTGGACATTTGGTTCAACCTGGAAAGCATCAGTGGAAGGAGATACTTAGCTGGAGCCCAGAGGTTGTTACGATATTTTCATATGAGCGTGCAAAACAATTATCAGATGCAGCAGTAGATATTGGTACAAAGCAGGATATTTTATTGAAAGTCGTTGGCCCTGAAGACAGTATTTATGAATCGCAGGAGGGTGGGATTCCACTAGGTGAGCTACATCGAGAACTTGATCGAATACTAACCTTACCTGGTGTTCGGATAATAGGTGTAACTACTTTTCCTAATTTACAATTAGCGGATAATAAGCAGGAAATGGTTGCAACTGCTAATCTCACAACGTTATTAAAAGGAAAGCAATTACTAGAAGAGAAAGGAATTACAGTAAAACAGGTCAATGGTCCGAGTGGGACGAGTGTTGACACGATTCCGTATCTAGCTACTCACGGAGTAACTCATGGTGAGCCAGGACATGGATTAACAGGGACAACACCAATACATGCGTTTAAGAGGTTGCCAGAAATTCCTGCAATGATCTATGTTTCTGAAGTATCACACGAAACGAAAGATCATTATCAGGTTATTGCTGGTGGTTTTTATGGGAGATCGAATATGGAAGGCTGTTTAGTAGGAAGTCACAAAGAATCCATTCTTCAACAGTATGTGGCGGCAAGGCAAAGTAGCCCAGAAGCTATTGACTATTACGGTTCCATTGCAAAACCAGATTGTTTTAAAGTAAAGATTGGCGATACAGCTATTTTTTCCTTCCGTACACAAATATTTGTAACCAGAGCTCATGTAGCACTTGTTGAAGGGATACAGTCTGGAACACCCAAGCTTGTACATCTAGAAAGGAAGTGGTGATCATGGCGAAAATGACATTACTTGTCATTGACAGCTTTGGAATTGGCGCAATGGATGATTGTGTTGATTATCAACCATCCGATTGCACGGCTAACACGTATAAGCATATTCGTGATGTGAAAAAAGATGATTTACAAATTCCCTTTATGTATCAATCTGGTCTTGGGGCTTTGGTTGACAATCAAGTTCCACCACCAAATGCCTATGGTCGTTCCAAATTAGCTCACCATGGCGCAGATACGTATTTGGGACATCAAGAAATAGCTGGAAGTTGCCCCAAAAAATCGCATAAGCGTCTAATGAAGGACATTCATTTAACAATGAAAGTTGTACTAGAGAACGCTGGATATCGTGTGACGTATCCAATTGCAGATTGTCCCATATTATTAGTGAACGATGCAGCAGTTGTTGCTGATAATTTAGAATCAGCATATGGAAATATTATTAATGTAACAGCTGATTTCAAGAAGATGCCTTTTTCAGAAGTTAAAAAGCTTGGTCGTGTCGTCCGTGAGAACGTAGATACTACTCGAGTGATTGCTTTTGGTGGACCATATACGTCGATCGAGCATATTTTGTCCTGTGTAGAAGAAAAGCATAAAGGACAATGGGGAGTGAATACGCCGAAAGCCAAGGTTTATGGAGAGGGCTATAATGTGTATCACATGGGCTATGGTGTTGAAATTGACCAGCAATTCCCGATGATTGCTGCGCACCATGGTTTGAAGGTTCATCGCTTAGGAAAAACTGCAGATGTATTGCATGGTGAGGGACCATCTGATCCGATTGTTAACACTACCGATCTCCTCCATACTGTGAGTCATGTTTATGAACAGGAAGAAGCAGACGCAGCTTTTCTCATAAATGTACAGGAAACAGACTTGGCAGGACATGCTGAGGATGTTAATTGGTATTGTCAGCTATTAAATGAAACTGATAAGTGGTTATCTGATTCGTTTCTTCCTCTAATGGCAGACGATGATTTGCTAATTGTTATGGCTGACCATGGAAATGATCCAACAATTGGCCATGCTAATCATACAAGGGAATATGTGCCGATTTTGATTCTTGGTAAGAAGGTAAAACAGGCGAATATTGGCCTCCGGGATACAATGGCTGATGTTGGTGCTACATTCTGCGATTTCTTTCAGCTACCATCAACGGCAGAAGGAAAAAGCTTCTTATCTGAAATAATAGACCGATAGATTTCATATAAAGAGGCTGGACAAAACACAACTTCTTACTCAAAATACGAATAATCATATTATCAATAGGAGTAGCATTGCCGTACCGTGAAACTATACGCTCTTTCCGCGGGAACGGCCTCAGCTAACTGGGTAAAGAAAAACACGTTACCACGTGGATCTTCGGACTCGTGCTGTTCCCGCTGGAGTCTCGCTTGTTTTAGATGTTCAACGAATGATTTTAATCAAAAAACGAACGATAATTAATTTAAACTAATTATTGTTCGTTTTTTACTGTTTTTCCATTCTTTTGTCTCAGCCTCTTTGCTTTATCCCACATATAACTAGCAGTAACCCCCACGGATTGAAGTTTCATTTTATGTGCAATGACTAATTGCATACTTTGTTTTTAAGCTATAAGCAATATCGTATCTTGAATTTAGAAAACATGTTAATATTGCATTAATCCTATCGGGAAAGGAGTTTTTACTTTATGGCTAAGCAAACGTATTTAGGGAAATCTGATATTTCGGTCTACCCAATTGGGCTAGGGACAAATGCTGTTGGTGGACATAATATTTATCCGAATTTGTTAGATGAACGTGAGGGCCAGGATGTTGTGCGTAAGGCGCTGAATAATGGGATTAATATGCTAGATACAGCCTTTATCTATGGACCAGAGCGTTCTGAAGAGCTAATTGGTGAAGTAATGAAGGAATATAAGCGAGAAGATATTATCATCGCAACCAAAGGTGCACATAAATTTATCGGTGATGATATTGTGATGGATAATTCACCAGCATTTTTAAAACGATCAGTAGAGGATAGTTTGCGTCGTCTGCAAACAGACTATATTGATTTATTTTACATTCATTTTCCAGATGAAGATACGCCAAAAGATGAAGCTGTAGGCGCATTAAAAGAGTTAAAAGATGAAGGGAAAATTCGATCCATTGGTGTTTCTAATTTTTCTCCGGAACAATTAAAGGAAGCGAATAAAGATGGATACGTTGACGTACTGCAAGCAGAATACAATCTATTAAAACGTGATGCGGAAACGAAATATTTTCCTTATACCGAAAAAGAAAATATTACGTTCATTCCTTATTTTCCATTAGAATCAGGTTTATTAGCTGGGAAATATAATATAAATAGTACTTTCACTGATTTGCGAGCACAGAACCCTAATTTTCAAGGTGAGAAATTCGAAGAAAATCTTGCGAAAGTAAAACAGGTTAACATGATAGCTGAAGCATATGGCGAAGAGGTAGTGCATATTGTACTGGCCTGGTATTTGACACAGCCTTCGGTTAATGTTCTTATTCCTGGAGCTAAGCGTCCTGATCAAGTACTTAGCAATAAAAGAGCTGCTGAGATTTCTCTTTCGCAAGCAGATGTACAAAAAATTAGTGATATATTTGCATAGCTGTTAGTTTCCGAGCACTTTTTGCTGTAAGCAAATGGTGCTCTTTTTAAAAAGGGGAGTTTGTTTTAAGCGTAATGACCACCAATTTTTTGGCTTCTTTCTAGGGTAATTCCAGCGTCTGTGTAACTGATGGCACGGAGAATAGAAGTAGAACCATATTTGGCACGGATAGCGTCCATCGTATAACCAATATCATTTTTCTTTGCCCTGTCTTCAAACAAATTGAGCTGTGTTTCTTGTTTTTTATATAAATTATCTAATGTAACATAGGCACGACGAACGCTGCTTACTCCATCATAAAACTGTAAAAACAAATCCATACAAACATGGTAAACATCCATCGTCACATTTGTCGGGATTTGGATAGAGCGAGAACGGGAAAAACCACCTCCTGTAGCTTTAGAATAGCCGATTGCTAGATGAATCGTTTTACCAGCCATGTTAGCAGTGCGAGCTCTACGACATACTTCTTCACAAAGGTCAAGTAGACAAACTTCTGTTTCTTGCATAGAGTAATCACGTAGTAAGGAAATACCATGACCAAATCCCTTTTGTTCCGTTTTAACAAAATCACCGAGGACTGGGCTTAAATCGATTCCCCAAGCATGCCAATAAAGCTGTTCTCCCATCACCCCAAAACGTTTTTTTAAGTGATTTAAATCATAGCGTGCAAGCTGTCCCAGTGTGACAATCCCCATCTTGTTTAAATTATTCTTCATTCTACTGCCAATTCCCCATATTGCTTCTATCGGAAATGACCATAACTTTGCTTCGACATCCTCATATTTGCATTCCGCAATTCCTTGCTTTTTGGCATGAAGATCCATAACAACTTTTGCAAGGAATTTATTATCACCGATACCAATAGAGCTCGTAATTCCAAAGCATTCAAGGATGTCGTGCTTCATCCGTTTTGCCACTTCCCAACGACTGCCAAACAATTTTGTTAATCCATTAACGGTAACCCAGACTTCATCAACAGAGTATGGATGAATAGCTTCCTTAGGCACATACTGATTAATTAATTTGGTTATTTCAGCAGACACATATAAGTAATCAGCCATATGTGCACGGACAATATATAAATCTGGATCATCCGGTAGCTCAAAAAAGCGGCTGACATTGCTAATTCCATATTTTTTCTTTAAAGCTGGCGATGCTGCCAGTACAATACTTCCTGATCGGTTCGGATCCCCTACAACTGCAAGCAGGACCTTCATTGGATCTTTTCCTAATTTAATTGCTTCGACACTTGCATAAAAGGAGCGCATATCAATGCAAAGTACATCGTTGCGTGGATAAGAAGCATAGTTCATATTAATCCACCTCCGAAAAAAGAACGTTTGTTCTTATTGTATGCTGATAGCCCTATTTTATTCAATGGAAATATATGCACATATAGGTACTTATTATCAAACGAATCGTATGCTTGCCGGATAATTGTGATTATTCCCTAAAAATATATGTTATATTGGAAGAATAAGAGGAGGTGATACTATGAAGAACAAACCAATTTATGTAGAAATACCCATTCAATCGGATACAGAAACAATATGGAAATTCACACAAACACCGGACTTACATGAAAAGTGGGATTTACGTTTTTCATCTATCTCGTATTTACCAAAGGATGAAGTGAAGCAGCAACAAAAATTCTCGTATAAAACGAGAATTGGCTTTGGTTTACAAATAAAAGGCTGGGGGAGAAGTTCCGGAAGCTCCAATACAAAGGATGGATCTAAGGTATCCTCCCTGCAGTTTGGTTCAGATCAGACAGTATCCATTATTAAGGAAGGTGGAGGGTATTGGAAATACATACCGCAACAAGATTCTACACTGTTTCTTACAAAATATAACTATAAAACAAGGTTTGGGTACTTAGGTAAACTGTTTGATTTTTTCATTTTTCGTCCATTGATGGGATGGGCCACAGCAATCAGTTTTGCTGTGTTAAAAAGGTGGATAGAAGAAGGAGAGATGCCAACAACACAGTATTTACGTTTCTTTAGTAGTTGGTTATTCACCTTGTTATTTAGCTTTATTTGGCTCTATCATGGATTAGCTTCTAAGTTGATACACCAACATCCTGTTGAATTATCAATGGTACAAACGGCACTTTCAATCAATGTAAAACAAGCATCTGTGCTAATTATGATCACTGGAGCGATAGAAGTTATGTTTGGGTTGATGTGGCTATTCTACGAAAATAGAAGATGGTTATACATAATACAAATTGCAATTTTTCCGTTATTAGGAATCATAGCCAGTTTAACAACTCCAGATCAGCTCTTTCATCCATTTAATCCCGTAACGTTTAATTTGGCTTTGCTAGTGGTTTCTATCGTAGGGTTACACACTACTAAGAATATTCCTACAGCAAGAAGCTGTAAGCGTAAGTAAGAAGGAGTTGCAAATGTCTATTTATAAAAAGGTATTAGAAAACCAATTTTATGATCTTCACCCTATGTTACAAAGACGATATGAATTTAAAAGAAATAGTATCTTTAAAGCAACGGGAGTGATGAAATGTGTAAGAGGGGGACCAATGTGGTTATTTCCTATCTTTTGGCTAGGTAAAAAGTATAAATTATTCTTTCCTGAATCTGGAAAGAATATTCCATTTGAAATTGTAAATTCGCAAATAATAGCAAGCGATGGAACCGAACAGGTTCACTGGGAAAGAGTATTTTATTTTAATCATAAAAAGCGCTTTTTTAATGCACGTATGTATCTAAATTCCGAACAAAACCTTATCCAAGATTATCTAGGTGAACCTGCTAAGTTTTATTCCGATTTAGCACTGTCAATAACGAAAGAAGGAGGATTGCGAATTGATTCTAAAAAACAGAGACTCGTATTACCATTTATAGAAATTCCATTACCCAAAATATTTCAGGGATTGGCTACTGTAACGGAAACATATATGGAAACGAAAGCGGTGTACTATATACAGGTTCAGGTTAAAAATCCTATAATTGGAACGGTTTTCTCATATGAAGGGGAGTTTAAAAGCAATGACATTTTTTAAAGTAGCCTGTATGAATAGTGTCTTATTCATTCTGATTATCTTGTATGGAGAAGATTCTTGGTACTTATTAATATTATCTGCAGCACAATTAATTTTTGTGCCATACATGCTGCACATCATTTTAAAAGAACAAAGAGGCTGGATCCCCACTTTTTATCCATATTTTGGAATTGTCGCATCTATAGCCATTTTTGTACTGCAAATAACACAAGATTCTCCAATTGATACAATACTGGCAACCATCTATTTCATGTTTACAATCATGTTGGCAATCCTTGGGGTCAACCGTTTTCTACATAGAGGTTTTGTACATGTCGAGGAGTTTTTAATTGATATTGGACTTATTTATATGGTTATAGGTGGAGCTTGGTTTGTGGCGCATGAAGCACAGATTGATACAGGCTTTTCACCTATTATTACATGGTTAACAGCAAATCATTTTCACTATTCTGCATTTCTATTACCTGTTTCTGTCGGGCTTTTAGGAAGAGTCCATCAATCGAAATGGTATCCATTAGTCGCAACCATTATTATCATTTCACCTATGGTTGTCGCGTTAGGAATTACGTTCTCGGTTATTTTGGAATTCGTGTCTGTCATACTTTATATCATTGGAATATATGGTTTAATTGGCTTATCATTTCAAACTTCGTTCCAAAACACGTTCCAAAAATGGTTTGTCCGTATTTCATACAGTGCATTAGGAATTTCAATACTTTTCTCACTTATATATGCACTTGGGAATCTTTCAGAGCGATTCTTTATTTCCATTGACTTCATGATACTGTTTCATGGCTTGATAAATATCATACTGTTTGCAGGAATAGGTACAATAGGCTGGTTAGTTGCTCCACCATTAAGTAAGCAAAGGGAGATAGTCTTTCCAATTAGTAAGATCAGAGGATCAGTCGTAGTAGACGAAGCAATTCTAAATGGAAAGACGGATGAACAAAGTTATAACGGGCTTATAGACTCTATGAAACAATTTGCATATGATATCGATACAGAGACGTTATCCAATACGATTATCGATTTCTATGAAAATACAAAAAGTTATCGATTATTTGCCGAAGTATATTGGCATCACTGGTTTCTACCCCTGGCAATTATCTATCGACAAATAAGCCGCTTTATAAAGCAATTGAATTTACCTTTATCCAGTAGATATAACGAAATGACAGGAGATATACACGGGATCGCCGATCATATAGATGGCCGAAGCAATACAAGAGCATGGGTCAGAAAAATCAGTCAAGAGACTGTTTTTGTAGCGTTATATTCCCATCACCAAAGTGGGGAGCGTACTTATATGAATATTGCTTTACCATTGCCTCGTACATCCATGATTGGAATTTTGGAATTAAATCAACAAGGAGAGCATTTGCAGTTAACCAGCAAAAAAGTACGTACAACTAAAGCGGATTCGGGTATTTATTTAGTGATTAGAAATCGGTTATTTAGGTTGCCGATTGAAGAAACCTTTGATGTAGAAGAAGTAGAGGAAGGTTTACTTAAAGCCAGACATCGAATGTGGCTGTTCTCTATACCATTTTTACATATTAATTATCGTATTGAACATAAGCATCTACCACAACTTGAGAGAAAGGTGGAGTAATGTTTGCATCCGTTATTTACTATGCTGTAGTTTGCTATAAAGGAAATGAGTGGATAGGTTGTATATATAGAAGCGCGAAATCTTAAAAAAACAGGAATGAAAGACAGTCTTGTGGAAATAATGAATAAGGCCATAAACTTAAGCTATTTTGAGGTGTGTTCTTATGTTTGTACATCCTAAGGGTATAGGGTGGCTGGTTATTTTAGGATTGATCGTTACTGTATGTATAGCTTCTTCTGTGTCTTGCACTGCAACAGCGGCTAATGGAAAAGGAGAGAGCTATAGTATGAAGCAAGAGCTAGATTCATATATCTATAAAGAACCAAAATTAAAGGGCGGATTAATTGGGGTAAGTATTCGACAAGCGGATACAGGCAAAATAATTTATGAGCATATGGGAAATACTCGGTTTCGACCTGCCTCTAATATGAAGTTGTTAACTGCAGCGACGAGTATATCCGTGTTGGGAAAGGATTATCAATTTTCTACAGAATTACGTACTAATGGGACGATAAAGCAGGGGAGGTTGAATGGAAATCTGTATTTAGTTGGAAAAGGGGACCCTACCTTGTTGCCAGAAACCTTTGACATGTTCGCAGCAAAGTTAAAAGCAATGGATATTGATCATATTTCTGGAGATATAATCGGTGACGATACATGGTATGATGCAGTTCGCCTCTCACCAGATATGATTTGGAGTGATGAGCATTATTATTATGGTGCACAAGTATCTGCATTAACAGTTTCTCCAGACAAGGATTATGACGCGGGAACTGTCCGTTTAGAAATACAATCAGGTGGAATTGGTGAAAAGCCACAAGTATCCATGTCACCAAAAAACAATTATATAGAAATAAAAAATGAAGCAATAACGGTAAAAGCTGAGCAAGAAGAAGACCTCATCATAGAACGTGAGCACGGGACAAATATCGTATCAGTGTCAGGAATAATCCCTAAAGCCAAAGAGCCGATCAAAGAGTGGATAGCTGTCTGGGAACCCACTGGCTATGCACTGGACTTACTTAAGCAGGCTTTAGTCAAGCAGAATATAACATGGCATGGAGTAGTGAAAAGTGGCGAGGCACCTATAGAATCGAAATTGCTTTTCACGCATTCATCTATGACGTTAGCAGAGCTGCTTATTCCATTTATGAAACATAGTAACAACAGTCTTGGAGAGATTTTAGTAAAGGAAATGGGAAAAAAAGTATACGGAGAAGGAAGCTGGGAGCAAGGAATCGAGGCGCTAAAGAGACAATTAAAGCGGTTTGGTTTGAATCAAGAAAAACTACTTATTCGTGATGGTTCAGGAATATCACATGTAACATTAATACCACCAACCGCAATTACCCAATTATTATACGCTGTTCAAAAAGAAGCGTGGTTTCCAAGCTTTATAAAGTCACTTCCAGTAGCTGGGGATTCTGATCGGCAAATAGGAGGGACGTTACGTTATCGAATGCCTGATTTAGTTGTGCAAGCTAAAACAGGGACAATTTACGGTGTTAGTACATTATCGGGCTATGCTGAAAAAAGCAATAAAGAAAAGCTAATATTCTCCATTATGATTAACAATCTAATTGATGAAGAGGAAGGAAAGGTAATAGAGGATCAACTATTGGAAATTATAGTGGATACAGATTAAAACAACTAAATAAATGAAATAAAAGCTGTTGTAGTAAAGCAATAGCTTTTTTATAGTCTAGGAAATGCCCATGTGGATAAATAGGGGGTTGTTGAGCCGTGTCCAACTCCAACGCCCAGAAATGAGGCGACTTCACGAATTTCCCTACACGATAAGTCACCATCGGCTCGCAAGCACACCATGATTTCTTTATCTCCGTTGACTTGCTCCAGTAGCTACGTTTCTAATCGGGCACTTGCGCTTTTGTTCTTAGTTAAGAAAGTATAAAATCAGTGCAATGACTGCGTTAAGCCAAGTAGTTATTTTGAAATGTTTGATGTATATTGGC